>JAUNFB010000008.1 GCA_030525245.1 Erysipelotrichia bacterium | reverse complement strand
ATTGTTATTTCTTTTATTGTTTATCTTTTATATGCTAACAAAAAAATTAAGGTTACTAATTATACTTTTAAAAATTCTAAGGTAGGTAAAAAAATTCGTATTGTTCATTTATCGGATATTCATAATGATATATTCGGCAAGGACAATAGGAATTTGTATGAAACAGTGAAAAAGTGTTGTCCGGATGTTATATTTATAACCGGTGATTTATTGGACAGTAGGCGCACCGATATAAACAGAGCATTATTCATTGCCGGTAAATTGACGGAAATCGCCCCTGTTTATTATGTGACCGGCAATCATGAGAGTCGAATAAAAAAATATCCTGTTTTTGAAAAAGGATTAAAAGATTTAGGAATATATGTATTGAATAATGAAGTTGCACAGTTCGATTGCTTAAAAATATATGGTTTACAAGATCCCGGTTTTACAGAAAACAATAAAAATCGAGGAGAAATTATTTCCGATGATCATCTGCAGGAAATGGATATATCGACAGATGAGCGATATATTAATGTTTTGTTGGTTCATCGACCGCATTATTTTAAAACTTATTGTAAATATCCTTTAGATTTTATTTTTAGCGGGCATGCTCACGGTGGGCAGATGCGCTTACCTTTATTGGGTGGTCTTTATGCTCCCGGACAAGGTATCTTACCGAAATATGATAGTGGGATATATAAAGATAATACTGTAACCATGATACTATCGCGTGGTTTAGGCAACAGTTTATTTCCTTTGCGAATTTTTAATAATCCGGAAGTAATTGTCACGGATATTGTTGCAGAAGACAATAGCGGGTTTTAAAACAAAGAAAAAATAATCTTGACAGGTAACCGAACGGTTGCTATGATATAAGTAACCGAAAGGTTACTTTTTTAGGAGAACAACTATGGCTGGAGATACAAAGAAAAAGATTTTAGAAACTGCATTAGAATTATTCGCACAAAACGGTTATTTAGGTACTTCCATGAATGATATAGCTGAGAAATTGGGAATAACAAAAGGTGCTTTATATAAGCATTATGCGAGTAAACAGGAAATATTAGACAGTATTGTTGAGAGAATGAACGAAGCGGATTTCCAGCGGGCGACAAGATATGAGATGCCTGAAACGGAGACGGATAATTATGCGGAAGCTTACAGTCATGTTCCGATTGAAAAAATTCGTTCATACAGTATTGCTCAGTTTGATCATTGGACAAAAGAATATTTTTCTGCTAATTTTCGCAAGATGCTTACTTTAGAACAATATCGCGAACCGAAATTTACACAGCTATATCAGAATTATCTGGTGAGCGGACCTGTTATGTATATGACGGAGATTTTTAAAAAGTTGACAGGTCTTGATGCTGCCGCTTCCGAACAATTGGCTTTGGAATTTTATGGACCGCTGTTTTTACTTTACGGTATTTATGACGGAGCTGATGATAAAGATAGGATTGTTTCAATGGTTTATGCGCATATTGACAATTTTATAGAAAAGATAGAGTTCAAATATAAGTAAGTGTATTTGGAATTGAAGGGAATGTAAAAATTATGAAATTATACTTTGGAAACTTAATAACTGCTGTCACGACATTAATGAATGTCGCATTAGTTGCTTTTGTCGGTTATTCGATATTTAATCGGACAAATATTGGCTAACCGCAATAAGTGGTTGAAAACCCATATTCCGAATAATAATCTTTACAATGTTCTCAGGTTGAAAACCGTTGAAGAATGTCATGTGAGTTTACCGAGTAAGATGATTCTTGCTCGGTATTTTTATGCCATTATAGAAATACGTGTTTCCTCAATAAGTGGTTGAAAACAGAACTTATTTACAGTATAATGATAAGTAGGGATTCCTCAATAAGTGGTTGAAAAGCACCATTGAGAATCATCTTATCTGACCGAAATTTCAAGCATACTGATTCATAAAATATAAAGTCAAAAGGAGAATTAAGATGGCCGAAGAACAGAAAAAGACGAATCTTGATTACGTCAACGAAATATGGAACATTGCGGATTATGTAAGGGATGTAATTTCCCGTGCGGATTACAACAAGGTGGTACTTCCGTTTGCACTTCTTCGTAGACTGGAATGCGCTCTTGAACCAACACGAGCTGCTGTATGTGATGCAGTAAGGGAGCACGAAAAAGACTGGGGACGTGAATCTGATAACTATTGCCAGTATTCCGGCAAGGCGTTTTATAATGTCACTCCGTTCAGATTAAACAATCTTGGCGCTGGAGATACATACGCAGCTCTCGATTCCTATATCAATGGTTTTTCACCGAATGCCCGTAATATCATGCTGAAATTCGATATGGAAAGTACGTGCAAGAAGCTTCAGGATCACGGTATGCTTTATTCGGTATGCCAGAAGTTTTCTGCCCTCCCGTTCGATTCAGTTACCGTTTCGGACCGTGATATGTCCGACATTTATGAGCATCTCATTCAGAGATACGGTGATGAGATTGCAGAAGATGCCGAGGACTTCATGACTCCGAAGGATGTGGTTCGTCTTTGCGTAGGCATGATATTTGCAAATGATGATGAGTTGATGAGTTCTGACACAGGTATTGTCCGTACACTGTACGATCAGACCTGCGGAACCGGAGGATTTATCACGGATGCGCTCGATCTTCTGAATGAGTGGCATGAAAACAAGGAAATGAAGGCCCCGGCGGTAATCGTTCCGTATGGTGAGGAGCTTTCCGGTGTTACATGGGCGATGGGTAAAGCAAATCTCCTTATTCGTAATGTCTCGGATGAGCAGAAGGACGTTTATGACCAGACCAAAGATTTATCCGCACATATTGAAAACGGAGACACTCTTTCAGATGATAAGTTCCCAGAAATGAAGTTTGATTACTGCGTAAGTAATCCGCCTTACGGTAAGAAATGGGAAAAGGAAGCTGACGAAGTAAGATCTGAGGCAGCACATGGATTTGCCGGAAGATTCGGTGCCGGACTCCCTTCCATCAGTGATGGCTCCATGCTTTTCATTCAGAATATGGTCGCCCACATGAAGACAGCTGAGGAAGGTGGCAGTAAGGGTGGCATCGTATTATCTGCTTCTCCTCTCTTTAATGGTGATGCGGGGTCCGGTCCATCTGATATCAGAAGATGGCTTTTCCAGAAGGATCTCGTAGACTGTATAGTAAAACTTCCGACCGATATTTTCTTCCGTACAGGTATCAATACTTATTTGTGGATTTTGAATACAAAGAAAGATGAATCCAGAAAGGGTATGATTCAGCTTATCGATGCTTCTGATTGCGGAGAGCTTCGCAGAAAGTCCCTTGGTAACAAACGTAAAGATATCCCTGAAGATAAAATGAAGTGGATTATCCAGACATATATTGATGGACATGACCATGGTAAATCCATGCTGCTTCCAGTCGAGGAATTCATGTATCGTGCCGTTACGGTCCAGCGTCCATTAAAGCAGGTCATTACCTTTGATCTTGATAAGTGGGATGATTTATTCACCATTAAAGCTATGCAGAAGCTCTCTGATGGCAACAAGGACTCTTTGAAACGTGCCGTAGCAGCTTATGACGGCCAGACCGTAAAGTATAACTGGTTTGTCAGCCACTCTTCTGATTTCAGAAATAAGCTTGAAAAACCGGAAATTACAAATAAACAGCTTCAGGATGCATTTATCAAGGTGTTTGGTGTAAAGACGGAATCGGATGAAGACATTGTTTACGATAAGAACGGAAAGCCAGTGCCAGATGCAGACTTAAAAGATACCGAGAAGGTTCCGTACACGCAGGACATCAATGAATACATGGAAAGAGAAGTATATCCGTATGTGCCGGATGCATGGGTGGACGAATCCGTGGTCGATACCGGAATCATGGGTGATCAGCAGGTAGGTGTCGTTGGAACACAGATTTCCTTCGATAAATATTTCTATCACTACGAAGCTCCACGCAAGCCGGAAGATATTATGGCAGAAATTAAGGCCTTGGAACCAGAAATTGAAACAGCTCTGAAAGGGGTGTTTGCATGAGTAGGGAAATGAAAGACTCTGGGCT
Source organism: Erysipelotrichia bacterium (assembly GCA_030525245.1). GTDB lineage: Bacteria > Bacillota_I > Bacilli_A > Erysipelotrichales > Erysipelotrichaceae > UBA1783. The sequence goes on along the minus strand of JAUNFB010000008.1, from coordinate 44,938 downwards.
TCCAAGTTTCGGAATCGTTCCTAAAGACTGGAAAACGACAAAATTAAAAAACATATTATTAATCCGCAAAGAAAAAAGCTTTGGATATGGACGTCTTCTGTCTGTCTATCTTGATAGAGGCGTAATCTCATACGATGATTCTACTGGCAAGCAGGTGCATAAACCGAGCGAAGATTTATCTGATTATCAGCGTGTATATATAAATGACTTCGTACTGAATAACCAGCAAGCATGGAGAGGTTCTGTAGGCGTTTCGCAATACGATGGAATTATTAGTCCGGCATATTATGTTTATCAGTTTTCGCCTGATTGTATACCTTGCTATATGAATTATGTTTTAAGAGATAAATGCATGGTGCAGCAGTATGAGATTGCTTCACGGGGCGTTGGATCGATTCAAAGAAATTTATTCATTCCTGATTTTAGGACTATCAGTATGTATTTACCATTGCCAAGCGAGCAAACGCAGATCGTCCACTTTCTCGACCGCAAATGCACGGCTATTGACATTGCCATCGAAAAGACGAAGAAATCGATTGAAAAACTGGAAGAATACAAGAAGGCAGTCATTACAAAGGCAGTTACCAAGGGAATTGACCCGAATGTGAAGATGAAGGACTCTGGTGTGGAATGGATTGGGGAGATACCAGAGGAGTGGAAAATAAGCAAATTTAAGTTCCACGCAAAAGCAAAAAGCGAAAAAAATCCCGGAAATGCCACAATTCTTTCATTATATCGAGAATATGGAATTGTTATCAAGGATAGCCGTGATGATAACCATAATAGAACATCGTTGGATACTTCTTCGTATAGATATGTTGAAGTTAATGATTTTGTAGTCAATAAAATGAAAGCATGGCAAGGATCAGTCGCAGTATCTGAATATACTGGCGTTGTCAGTCCTGCATACTATGTATACAAAATCACTGATGCAGAAATTTATCCACTGTATTTACATTATCTTTTACGAAGCTGCTATAAAGATGAATTCAGACGTTTATCTGGCGGAATACGAATCGGTCAGTGGGATTTACCGTCGGAGGCTTTAGAAAACACACTTATTTTACAGCCATCTTACACCGAGCAGGTTAATATTACTGAATATATCAAAAAGCATACAACGGCTGTGGAACAATTAATTGAAAAGAAAAAGAAAGCAATCGAAAAATGGGAAGAATATAAGAAGTCTCTCATTTACTATGCAGTGACAGGAAAAATTGATTGTAGAGGTGAGGAGTTGTGAGCCATTTCGTTGATTATTGTAATGAAATAGAATCCGCTCGAAAAAATGGTTTTGGTCGAGTTGTTCTCCCAGCTGAAATTTCGTTGCCTGATATATGCGGCAAAATTGAATATCCTGATTTATCAGGCAACAAAAATGTCGGGGAACGCTATAAAAAATGGGTTCAGACATTTCTTAAAGGGGTTTGTCCAATAGAATCTACTCTTGAATGCCTTGAATGTCAAAGAAATAATACTTCGGAAAAATTCTCTTGTGGTGATAGTTGTCAAAAGCAGGATGAAACTTATGACCGCGGAATTGCTCAACTTGCGATACGATTATATCAATTAAGAAATAACGTTACACATGAGGGCAATTTGCAGGGAGATCATTATTTATTTGATTTGGCATATTCCGATGCTGAATTTCCAATACAGATGCAATCTTTTACTGATGGTAAATGGTCATATGGAAAGGCAGTCGTTAATTTGGGTGTGCTCATAAATGCGCTATGTTTGAATGCAATTCGATATTATGAGAATGCTGACGCTGAAAAAAAAGCTAAGCTTGATGATTTCGATAAAGAAATTTTCCATAGCGATAATTTTTCAGAAGCGTTTCAACGAATGGAGCACTTATATGACTAAAGAATTTGACCTCAACATAGAAAAGATACTGGAAAACTGGGAAGTATACCATGCTGTCCGTGAGATCATTGCAAATGCGCTGGATGAGCAGAAGCTGACCGGGACGAAAGATATCAGTATCCATAAAGAAAATGGTATCTGGCATATCACGGACTACGGACGTGGGCTTAACTACCACCATCTCACGCAGAATGAGAATGATGAAAAGCTCTCTGCTGAAGGTCTTATCGGAAAGTTTGGTGTTGGCTTAAAAGACTCTCTTGCCGTGTTCTATCGTAACGGGATTCATGTGTCGATCCGCTCCTGTTATGGAGTGATCACTCTGAAGCAGATGAAAAAGGCTGGGTTTGATGATGTTATGACGCTTCACGCTGAAATCTCAGACCCGGATGATCCAAACATGGTTGGCACGGATGTCTCGCTTGATGGTTGTGCGGATAAGGATATTGAAAAGGCAAAGAATCTTTTTCTATGCTTCTCGCATGAAAACGTACTGGAAAATACAGGCTTTGGTGGAATTCTTGAAAAGCCAATTCATGCAAATGCAGGCATCTACATTCATGGTGTGAAAATTGCGGAAGAAAACAACTTTCTGTTCTCCTACAATATCACAGATCTCCCAAATAAGCTCCGCAAGGCGCTGAACCGGGAACGTGATAACGTCGGACGTGCAGCCTATACGGATGCTGTTAAAAACATTATAAAGAGTGTCGAAAACGAAGAGGTTCTTGAAGCGTATATGCATGACCTCGGAGAAGTCGTGAAAGGCGGCGGTCACGATGAGATGAACTGGATCGATGTCCAGCTTTATGTGATTGAACAGCTTTCCAGAAAGAATGATAAACTACTTTTCATCACAGGTGATGAAGCGGTAAAACGTCGCTCTGAAGTATCGGATGCGCAGGATGAAGGCTATCAGGTGTTCATCATCCCGGATAAGCTGAAGGAAAAGGCGAAATCCATCCGTACAGTGCTGACTCTTGAAAAATACAATCAGCGTAAAAATAATACTTTCTCTGGGGATGCGATTCCGTTTTCCGATCTCACACCGGAGGAACAGGAAGTCTACAACATGATGCCTGAAATTTTAGCATTTATGAATGGGCTCCCGGGCGTGATTGCAAGCGTAAAAATCTCAGAAGAATTGTACACGGATGAAAAGAAAACGATTACACTCGGCTTATGGGATTCAAGAACCCGTACCGTCTGGATCAGACGGTCGCAGCTTCAATCCATTGAGAGCTTTGCCGGAACATTGATTCATGAATGTACACATGCTGCAAGCAGATGCGGTGATGTATCGAGAGCATTTGAAACAGCACTTACAGAAAATCTTGGCAGACAGGCTGCCTATTATCTCAGATAAGGAGGGTAAGAAAAAATGCCTGATGATCTTAGACTTGAAACAAACTTTGAACATTATATCAGCCGAAAGCTGAACGAGCTGTCTGGCAGTGGATGGCAGATCAGCGAAAACGATAACGGCTTTGACGCAGATACTGCGCTTTATATGGATGATTTTATCAGCTATATCATGGCTACTGCTCCGCAGAAAATCGAAAAGATGAAGAAAGACCTTGGCGGAAGCTGGAAATCAAACCTCGAAAAGAATCTCGTACATAGCCTTGAAGTGGATGGCACGGTACAGACGCTTAGAAATGGATTCTTTATGGCCGGATATCAGACGATTGAATGTTCCGGCCATTACCCGGATGATGTACGTATCCCGAATATTAAGGAAAAGTATGATGCCAATATCCTTCGCGTCATGCATCAGGTTCATTATCAGACGGCTGGCAACAAGTCGCTTGATTTAGTGTTCTTTATCAATGGTATTCCAGTTGCAACAGCAGAAGTAAAGACGGAGCTTACACAGACGGTCTATGACGCTATCGAGGAATACCAGACTCAGAGAAAGCCGATCGAGCCGGGAACCAGAAGAAAGAATCCACTTCTCATGTATAAGCGCGGTGCCGTGGTGCATTTTGCTATTTCAGAGTCAGAAATCTGGATGTGTACGAATCTTGAACCGGAGGTTCCACGTTTCCTTCCATTCAATAAGGGTACATCGGATGGACATGCCGGTAACGATCCAATGCAGGAAGGTGATACTGATTATCCGACCGGATATTTCTGGAATGAGATTTGTCAGAAAGAAAACTGGCTTCGCATCTTCCATGACTTCATTTTTGAAAATGTATCAAAGAAAGAGGACGCTACAGGACGCTTAAAGGAAGTCCGCACACAGTTATTCCCTCGTTTCCATCAGTGGAGCTGTGTAACGAAGTGCTTAAATGATGTAAAGAATCACGGTGTTGGACGGCGGTATCTGATTGAGCATTCCGCAGGTTCCGGTAAGACGGAAACAATCTCATGGACCGCACATGAGCTAATCAACCTTCGGAAACCGGATGGAGACAAGGTATTTTCATCTGTTATTGTCGTTACGGACCGTGTAGGATTGGACTCCAACATTAAGGGAACTATTAAGCAGCTCAAAAAGACACCGGGACTTATTGAAATGATCGGTGGGGATGCGGATACGCGCTCACAGGGAGCAAAGAATAAGCAGCTTGCCGAGGCACTTCATCAGCGGAAGGAAATCATCGTTGTTACCCTTCAGACATTCCCATTTGCACTCGATGCGATTGCGACCGATGATATGCTGACAGGCGCAAATTTCGCGGTTCTTATCGATGAGGCACACTCTTCTCAGACCGGACAGTTTGCAGGAAAAATGAAGGCAGCCTTAAAGCTTGCGGCAAAAGACAAGTCAAAAAAGAACGGTGAACCGGATGCAGGCGTTACGGATGAGGAAATGATCCTTGCGTACTTCCAGAAGGAGCAGAATGACCGCTCATGGCCGGAGAACGTATCTTTCTTTGCTTACACCGCTACACCAAAGCCTGAAACAAAGACACTGTTTGGGCGGGATTCCGAAAAAATTGATCAAAAGACAGGACGACCAATTCCAGAATCTTTTGACCTTTATCCGATGCGACAGGCGATTGAGGAAGGATATATTCTGGATGTTCTGAAGGGATATATGCCTTATAAAACGGCTTATCAGCTGAAAGATGAACTCGCCTCCGATAAGCTTGTAGATGAGCGTGCTGCGATGCGGACGATTGCCATGTGGGAATCCCTGCACCCGACAAACGTCATGCAGAAGGCACAGTTTATCATCGAGCATTTTATGAAGAACGTTTCAAAGATGCTTGGAGGACAGGCAAAGGCGATGATCGTAGCATCTTCACGTCCTGCGGTTATCCGCTATAAGTATGCGATTGAAGCGTATTTACACGCACATCCTGAGTATGATCGGGAACAGGTCGCAGAAGCAATCCGTTTTCAGGTTCCGGGAGAGCCGCTTGTTGCTTTCTCTGGAAAGGTAAACGGTGCAACAGCAATCATGCCTGAAGACGAAAACACCATCACGGAATTTGATTATTTAAAAGAGAATCCGTTCGCAGCCATCCGTAGAGATTACGATTATACGGAAGAAAATTCAAATAATATTGGCTGGCAGAAGGTAGACGTTGCATTTGATAAGCCTGAGAACCGCATTATGATCGTATGCGATAAGTTCCAGACAGGCTTTAATCAGCCGAAGCTCTGCGCTATGTACATTGATAAGGCTCTTTGCAATGATATCGAAATCGTGCAGACCTATTCCAGACTGAACCGTACATTTTCCGGCAAGGACCATGTGTTTATTGTCGATTTTGTGAACGACCCGGATACCGTTGAAAGAGCGTTTGCTAAGTACGATCACGGGGCAAAGATGGAACATGCCCAGAGGCTTGAGATCGTCTATGACACGAAGAAGCGCCTTGATGAGCGGGATCTCTATACTCAGAATGAGATCGATACATATAAGGTGATCCGGTATAAGTCCATTGATGCGCTCTCCGCATCCATGAAGGATACTTACCGGAAAAAGCTTTTCATGTCGGTATCTGCTCCCGCTGAAAGATGGAATAACGCTTATAAGGCAAATCATAATGCTTATGCTACATGGTCTGCAAATAAAGAGGAAGCAGAAAGAACAGGAAACAATGATTTATTTGAAGCGGCAAAAGCACAGCTTGAAATCATCTCGAAAGAACAGGAAAGCCTGCTCGACTTTAAGAAGGACTTAAAGAAATACTGTTCCGCATATACCTATATTTCTCAGATCGTAGACCTTGGAGAGCCTGACCTTGAGATTTTCTATGGATTTGCGAAGCTTTTACTGAAGCGTCTTGATGGTACGCCGCTTGAGGAGATCGATATTTCAAGTCTTGTACTGTCTGATTACCGCATCAGCGAACTGGCGCACGTGCCATCAGACCAGGATGATCCTGCTGTCCTTCGTCCAATGGGCGGTGGCGCTGGAACATCCAAAAAGAAGCGTACAACGCTTAAGGAAGTCATTGCGAAGCTGAACGAAGCATTCGGTGAGAATGTCAGCCCTGTAGATGGAGCAAGAACAGTGAATGCGATCGTTGATTCTGTATCTGCGGATGATGTAAGCCGTATCCAGATCCGAAACTCTACCAACAGCCGCGAAGCGATTATTGCAGACGGAAGACTGGAAAATATCATCAAAGTGGCTGCATTGTCGCTTAAGAATAATGAACTCGGACAGCTTGCAACGCAGATTCTGGATGATCCACAGGCGATCAAGCCGATCGCAGAAATGATTTACGATCTTGTAAATAAAAAGAAACACTTGGATGTCGAAGAGATCTCTGAGTACGCAAATAACAAGGAGTAAACAGATGGCAGATAATATGGCTTTAATGCTTCTCGGCTTTAAAGATTATGATATCGAAGGCATTGAAGATGCGTATGATAAAGCTAAACATTATAAGCGCATTTCTTTGACATACAGCGGGGATATCCCTGTTGTATGCCCAGTATGCGGAAATCCATTGTATAAACACGGCAAAAGAACATTACAGGTAAATGATACTCCGTTACAGGGATGTCCGGTTGTTCTGAATATTGAGATACCTCGTATGCGTTGCCGAAATGAAGGAAATAAGCATATATGGACACCGGAGCTTTATAATGTCGATGAAAATCATAAAATGACAAGACGTGCGCTTCTTGCTCTTACGGAACATTCCATGAGAACAACATTTGAAGATGCTGCGATTGACTTTGTATTAAGCCCGAATACGGTAAAGAACGTATTTGTTGATTTCTTGGAGGATAACCGTAAAAACCTTCGTTTCAAAACTCCTGCTTTCATCGGCATTGATGAAATAAAGGTAAAAAAGCTTGGTGAACTCACTGTTATTACAGATATCGAACATCGCACTTTATACGACATCCTTCAGGGACGCAATCAGAAAACTTTGACAGAATATTTCATGAGTCTCAGAGACAGGGAAAAAGTGCAATGGGTATGCTCGGACATGTATCGTCCATTTGAAAAATCGATATCAGATGCTATGCCGAATGCAAGATGGGCAATCGACCATTTCCATGTTGTTATGAAAGCGAACGAAGCTGTCGATGCCGTAAGGCGTGAGATTCAGAAAGGAATGGCCCGTACTGATCGTATTAAAACTAAAAAGGGGCTTGCCTATACTTTGAAAACACGGCTTAAAGACCTCGATCCTGAAGACGCAGCTAAAATCAAAGCGGCGCGAAGCAATCCTGAGCTTGCTCCTCTTGCAACAGCCTTTGACCTTAAAGAAGACTTTTTTAATATTTATGATGAAAACCCATCATCAAAGGATAATGCAAAGAAGGCATTCAAACAATGGGAGCAATCCATTCCGAAGGATGTGATATACGATAAGTTCCGAGAGCTTGCTGCTACGGTCCATCGCTTTGAAGACCAGATCTTTGCCTACTGGGATTGCCCTATTGCAATTTCCAACGGCTATACGGAATGTACCAACAGACTCATTCGCGAGAATAACCTGCGTGGACGCGGGTACTCTTTTGAAGTCCTACGCGCAAGAACTCTATACCGAAAAACGAACCTTCGTGCAATGCTTGAGAACGGTCTTATAGATGTAGGACCAGTCATCCCAGAAGATCAGCCTGTCTTTCATTTCGAGAGTGCCAAGGAGGATGAAGATGAGGATTTTGAGGATGACTATGAGCCATTCCCAAATCCAGAAGAAGAATAATTTTCAACCTGATGATCAAATTTCCACGGTTTACAAAAATAGTAGTTTTCAACCTGAACACTATTTTTCAAACCGTGGATTTTTTATGCTCATCATTAGCTTCTTTCAACCAGTTATTGAGATATCGCATATTCCCCATACGTTGATTTTCAACCACTTATTGCGACCAAACGAATATAAGAAAAGGGTATCCGTATAAGCGTTTTCAACCACTTATTTCGGATACCCATATAATTTTTCAACCATTATTGTTTCACTGCCTTTTTGGAACAGTATTTTATTGCGAAAAGCAGTAGGAGTCATATTTTTAATTTTTATAAAGTTACGATTAAATGTTTTGGCGTTGTTATAGCCGACCATGACCGCAATATCGATTACCGATAAATTGGTTGTGAGCAACAGTTCACAGCCTTTATTTATTCTTAAAAAGGTCAAAAAATCATCAAAGTTTTTTTCAACTTGGAATAATAAAACACGGTTTAATTCGATGACGGTGATATTGAAACGCTGAGCTACATCTTGAATTTTAATATTCTCACAATAATTGTCATAGATGTAAGTAATGATACCGTAACTCAAACTTTTTTCTTTTTCCGAGAAACGATTAACAACAGAAGTGTAGATGTTACGATATGTTTTTGGCGATACACCGGTTCTTTCAGCAAATACTTTGGCGATATGCGATGCATCGGTAAAACCGACGGTTTGAGCAATCGTTTCTAATGTCAAATCGGTATTGGTTAATAAATCGGTTGCTTTGGTGATACGCATTTCATTTAACAAGTCGGAGAAAGAGTAGTTGGTAACCGTATAGATGTATTTGCTGATGGCCGATTCGGACATATAAAACATCCCGGATAGCTTTGTTAAAGTTTGCTTTTCGTTCAAATGAGAGTACATATATTTAAATATCTCACTTCTTTGTCTCAGTTCAATAATGCTGCCATCTTCCTGAATACATTCTTTTTTGGTTATATAACGCTTAAACATGATTAGCAATTCGCATAGTTTATTTGTTACATAGACATTGGTCAATTCTTTTTCTTCGGTAATATCAAAAATCGAATCGACACCTACTTCATTTTTTATATCGTCAAAGATACCTAAAATGGTTTTAGCCTCACCAGGTGTGCAATAAATTACCGGTGTATTGCCGATAGGAGTCAAAATCGAAAACATTTCGTTTCCGGTATTATAAGTTGATTTCATGGTTTGAGAAATGAAGTCGGAATTATAGACACATTTTATAAATTGTAGTGGTTCGTCAACAGAGGATATTTCCGTAGTTTCCCATGGTAAAACAGCAATCCAGGTATCCGGAATGATTTTATAGGGGTGTCCGTCAATAACAATTGTTCCTTTTCCTCTTAAAAAGTATAGAAAACGCGATGTTTGATGCAACAAAGGGCGTGTCGGACCATCTACAAATTCATAATCAAATCCACACAATTTTCTCTTATCGTAACTGGAACAAAATTGATCTTGCACAGTGGCATAATTAGGCATAAAAAATCTCCTCAACAAATTATAGCACATTTTTAATCGGTATGAAAAATATCATTTGCGGATAATTGATGAAAAGAAGGTGGAGATTAATATTTTTAAGCAAACAAATTCAATCAAAATTAAAAGGCTTGGTTCCTTGTAAAACAAGAGAACAAGCCTTATTATCCGGATAGTTTTTCTGTGAGTTTCTATATTGCTTAAGTTTAAATTACATTGTTTCTAAAGCTGAAACACCGATTAAATCTAAAGCGTTGTGTAAAGTGGTTTTAACTGCTGATAATAGAGCAACTCTTTGAGCAGTTAATTCCGGATTATTCGGGTCATTGACTTTGCAGTCCGAACCGTAATATGCATGTACAAGTTGAGCTAATTTTTGAATGTAGTTACACATTTTATTAGGTGATCTTGTAGCTGCAGCATCAGCGATTGTTTTGGTAAATGAACTGATTTGTTTTAATAGTTCTACTTCTTTTTGATCTGTCAATAAGTCATATTGATCCAAAATTTGTAGTGCCGGTGCCTGTTTTAATAATTTGCAGATACGAGCGTAAGCGTATTGAGCATAGAAAACCGGATTGTCTGTTGATTGTGATCTAGCTAATCCTAAATCTAAGTCCATATGAGTATCGACAGCCTTAGAAATGAAGAAGTATCTTGCTGCATCACAGCCGATATCATCAACCAATTCTCTGATAGTAATAGCGTTACCTGTACGCTTACTCATTTTAACTTCTTGACCGTTTTCTACCAAACGTACCATTTGGATTAAATCAACTTCCAAGTCTTCTTTGCCATAACCAAGAGCTTGAATAGCGGCTTTCATTCTGGCAATATATCCGTGGTGATCTGCACCCCATAAATTGACAAGTTTAGTATAACCTCTTTCGAATTTATACATATGGTTAGCGATATCCGGTGTCAAATAAGTGTTTGAACCGTCTGACTTCTTTAAGACTCTGTCTTTGTCATCGCCATACTCGGTTGATTTAAACCACAAAGCGCCGTCTTTTTCATAAGTAAGACCCATATCAATCATTTTCTGCAATGATTTTTCTACTCTTCCCTGATCAACGATCCATTGTTCCGAGATCCAAGAATCAAAATTGCAACGATAATATTTTAAGTCTTCTTTGATTCTTGCCAACTCTCTTGTTCTGCCTTCCCATCTGAAGAATTTAACGGCTTCTTCTTTGGTGGTGTGCAAGTATTTATCACCGACATCTTTTTTGATTTCTTCGGTAATTTCTTTGACATCTTGTCCGTGATAACCATCTTCCGGTAAATGGAATTCTAAGCCGAATGATTCCAAGTATCTTTGATAGATAGATTCGCCCAACATATCGATTTGGTGTCCGGCATCGTTGATATAATATTCTCTTAAGCAATCATAGCCTGATTTTTTCAATAATCGGCAGATAACATCTCCCCAAGCAGCTCCTCTGGCGTGACCACAATGTAAAGGTCCGGTTGGATTGGCAGAGACGTATTCCACTAATATTCTTAAACCATTTCCGCTGTTATTGGTACCGTAATCTTCACCCTGCTGTAATACAGTGTTGATAACATCGGCCAATGCGGATTTTTTGATCCAGAAGTTAATGAATCCCGGTCCGGCAATTTCGATTTTTTCAACTTCATCTAATTTCTTTGACAGACCTTCGACGATTGTTTTCGCAATAACCTGAGGGTTTTGGTGGAGAATTTTTGTTAATCGCATCGCAATATTGGTTGAATAGTCACCGTTAGCGGTGTCTTTAGGTGTTTCAATCATTACGAGGTTATCAGCAGCATCGTAATCGAAACATTCTTTTACAACTTCTTTAATACTTTGATGCAATTTTGTTTCAATTTCATTCATAAAAAATCCTCCTGTGAAATATACTTAAATATTCTAACATAATAATTATTAATTATGTATAAAATAATGCTTGAAAATTAAGAATATTGTGTTATTATATTTATACATTCAATTGCGCCCTTAGCTCAACTGGATAGAGTGTCTGACTACGGATCAGAAGGTTGCGGATTCGATTTCTGCAGGGCGCGCCACTTTGTTTGTTAAATACGGGAAACCGTATTTTTTTTTGTAAAAAAGCAAAACATTTAACTGCTTTGCTTTAGGATATATTTTTGAAAAATTCGATAAAATTCGGAAAATTATTGATTTTGGTAATTTGATTGCAGAGATCGATGTTGGTTAGCAGATTGGTGATGTGATTGAAAATGTCACGGTATTTTATGGTTTCTCCCTCTTTGATAGCACACAAAATAATTAAATTAATACTTTCGGATTCTTTGATTAAGGCAACGGAGAAGATTGTTTTAGTAGCCATGGTAACTAAGGGGTGAGGAATCCATATGTTATTGTAGACAGTAGAAAAATAACTTTCTCTTTTTTTTATGGAGTCCAAGAAGGCTTTCTTGTCGGTAATAATATTTTGCAAATATAACATTTCGATCATCTCATCCAATGCTTCATTAGGGTCTTTATTTTCATAGATGTTGAAAAAGTGGTGGTTGAATCCATCATACAGAGTGGTATATTCATTAGAACCGTATTGGATTTTCAATAATGCTTTTTCACAATTGTAAATATCATTGTCGGTTAAATTGGGATTAATTTGTAATATCGTAACATTATCGGAAAATGGTGATACGAAAGGTATGGTAGTAATTACCAATTTGATGTCCTTATTCTTTTTGGTGTTTTTTTCCAATTGATATAATGGGCAGGAATCAACTATTTCTATTCGATCTTTGAAGCGGTTATTTATTTTAAACTCGATTAATTTACTTTCACTTAACCCGTTGGCGCAAACAATTATTGTTTTTACTTTTTGAATTGTTTCATTTAAAAACAATGATAAATGGATAGCGATGTAGGAGAGTTCGCTTTCGTCGATAGTGATATTGTAATGTTTTTGGATGATGGGAATAATCGAAGTTGATAATTCAAAGGAGTAAGGATAAGCCGATTTTATGTCCTTGATAAAATATTGGTTATTGGCTATTTGGTGCTTAATTCTTTGAATTAAAGAACTGATATGCAGAATAAAGTTTTCTTTGGTTTGCGGCGAACCGGTTATATTAATGTGATAATATTTTTCAATACTTTTAAAGAACTCATCTACAACAATTATTGCGTTTTTGTCTTCAAAGTAGTTGGCACCGTTATAAAGCATTTGTTTGAAAGATAGGGCATCATATAAATACATTCTTTCTTTTTCATCTAATTTTACAGTTAACATATTTTCTATTTTTTCAAAAGGTAATTCTAAGGTGGTGTCTCCACTATAGGAGTAAGTGTTTTCCAATTTCATACCGTTTTTGTGGCGCTCACAAAAAATCAGGGTTTCAAAAGTAAAGGCACGAATAGCCCGATCAGTAAAAATCAGATTGTGACTTTCAAAGAAAGTGACATATAAGTCATATAGTTGGAACAATTTATCGGTGTTGGTTAAGAAAACCGACAAAGCGGATTTAATATAGGAATAATCGGAATCGATGTTATGATAAATCATTTTAGAAATAAGAATACGTTTCTTACTTTCCAATCCTTGTAATTTAGTTCCTTTAGTTTGATTGATTTCTAAATTCAAAAAATCGATTTTATTAACAGCTTCTTCGATTTTTTTTAAATCATTTTTTATGGTTGTTTTAGATGAATAGGTTGCCAAAGATAGAGTATCATAAGTTGTATAAGAACTGTTAAAAGATAATTGGAGAGTCAAGTATATTATTCTCTCTTCACTGTTGACCGGAATATATTGATTATTTTGAAAATGAGTGCTCTGGGAGCCAAAATGACGATCCATATATATCAGCAAGGCGTGGTAATCGTTATCTTTCAAATAATAGCCGTCTTTTTTGCTTGAAGAAATACAGATGGAAGAATTAAACAATTCTTTATTGATTCTGTTGATATCGCTGCGGACGGTTCTGTCGGTAATATTGCATATTTTAGCTAGCTCTTTACCGAATATACCGGTGCGTTTTTCTAATATTTGGTTGATAAGTGTTTGATCTCTTTTAGTCAACATAAAAAACCTCTATCATTATTTTAGTTTATATTATACCAAACTATTGATATTTTATTTTCCTAAGCAATAGGAAATAACAGTAATGCCGTTTTGAATTTAATTATGGTTTAGGAAGGGCAAAAAACATACAATAAATATGAGGAAAATTGTTGATTGGATTATTTATTCTCTTCAAGTTATAGTGGAAACGTAAACATTAATGTTAGCAATTTTTTGATCAAAAAGAGAGGAGATTGGAAATGAAAGTTAGTGTCTTTTGCGCAATGGGAATGTCTACCAGCGTTGTTGTTAAGAAAATAAAAAAGGAAGCGGAAACGGTAGGTGTAGATTTGGATATTGCCGCATATAGTGTAAATGATGTTGAAACATTCGCACCTGGAAGTGATGCAATTTTGATTGGCCCTCAAATTGCTTACCGAAAAGACGAAATTCAATCCCTGTATCCTGATATTCCGGTAGTTGTAATGTCAATGAGAGATTACGGAACAGGAAACGGAAAGAATATCCTTAAATTAATATTGGATAGTGTAAAAAAATAATTGAAATTAAGAGGAGAATAATGATGGATAATTTTATGAATAAATTTTCCGCTGTAATGATGCCTATATCACAAAAAATATCACAGAACAGATATGTTAAGGCTATTTCAGCAGGTATGATGTTGACGATACCATTTACGATGGTCGGAGCCATTGCTTTCTTATTCGCGGTTGCTCCCGGAGAGCAAGCTAAAGCGATGGGAGGTTTTGCCGGTGCGTTTTTTACCGGTTGGGCACAGTTGACTGCTAAGGTCGGCGGTTACGCTTTAGCGGTTTATAATTATACTTTAGGTTTAATGGCTGTAATTGCTTGTATCGGTATTGCTTATAATTTAGCTAAAGAATACAAACTCGGACAAATAGAATGTGCGTTAGTATCATTGGCAGTATTCTTTATGGTTGTTGAAGGCGATGCCGGATATTTCGGTGGTAAAGGAATTTTTACAGCAATTGTTGTAGCTTTAGTAGCAACAGAAATCTATCATCTGTGTGCTGTAAAAAATATTATTATTAAACTTCCAGATTCGGTTCCGGAAACAATCAGCAGAAGTTTTTCGGCTTTAATTCCGTTCGCATTCAGTGTAATTGTATTGGGCGGTATTTATGTCGTTGTTAAGCAGACTTCCGGTTTGCATTTCGGTGCTTGGTTTATTTCAATATTACAACCGGCACTAGATGTAGTAGACAGTTATCCAACAGTATTGTTGCTTTGCTTGTTTGGATCGGTACTATGGGCATTCGGTATTCATGGGCATGCAGTTATTATGCCGATTTTTAACCCTATTATCGCTACTGCAATGGCTGAAAACTTTGAATTGGTTTCTGCCGGAAAAGCCGCAATATTCCATCCGGTTTTCTTGGTTGGCGTTACTAATGTTGCTGCTTTCTCAATGTGGATTCTTTCAATCTTTATGATTAAGAGCAAGTCTAAGACTTTGAATGCTATCGGTAAAGCTACTGTGTTCCCGGGATTATTCATTATGGAGCCGGTTTTCTTCGGAACTCCGATAGCCTTGAACTTCATTTTGATGATTCCTTATATATTATTAACATTTGTTAACTTCTTTGTATTCTATTTGTTATATAAATTTGCGATTTTGCCTGTTCCTTATGTTTATGTAGGTGGTATTACTCCGTTAGGCTTGGGCTATTTCTTGCAAACTCAAAAGGCTATCGGTTTCTTGATCCCGTGGATTCAGGTTTTGATTTCTATTCCGGTATGGATTCCGTTTTTCAAAATATATGAAAAACAGTGCTTAGCAGAAGAAGCAGAAAACGAAGAAACAGAAAATCAATAAAAATAATAAAGGCAGTGGCATAATTATGTCACTGCCGATTATAAGCGGAAAGGTGACTTGTTATATGGAAATGAAAGACTATGAAGAGATTGCTTTACAGCTTATCGCAACATCCGGGACAGCAAAAAGTATGTATGTTGAAGCAATGAATTTAGCTAGAAAAGGCAAAATTGAAGAAGCGGAAAAGATGGTCGGAGAGGCACGTAAAATATTTATTGATGGACATAAATCTCATCAAGACTTGTTGGTTAAGGAAGCGAACGGTCAAACGAAAAATATTCCTTTGTTAATTATTCATGCCGAAGACCAGATGGCCAGCGTGGAAATATTGGAAATTGCGGTGGAACAATGTATCGCTTTATATAAAATTTTAAAGGCTAACGATATTAAATTACGGAGGTAATATAGATGGCATACGGAACAATAACTTTTTTTTCAGAAGTATTGGGGCAGGATATGGATGTGGACTATTTGATTCCCGATACAAGACGTCGTGCAAGAACATGGGATGATGTTGATTGGTCGAAAAAGAAACTTCCGGTGATTTGGATATTACACGGAAACGGGGATTCTCATAATGCTTGGATTCGTAAATCCAACATTGAGTTATATGCTCGCCAGTTTGATGTGGCGGTATTTATGCCTTCTTGTACCAGAGAATTTTATACAGATAGCAAAAGAGGATTAAAATACTTTACCTATGTGGCTGAAGAATTGCCTAAAGTAATGCGTAAATATTTTCCTATCAGCGATAAAAAGGAAGACAATTTTGTTATGGGTAATTCTATGGGCGGTTATGGTGCTACTAAATTATTATTAACCAATCCGCAAAATTATGCTGCCGGTGCTTCTTTTTCCGGTTCGGTTGATTTGAGCGAACATATGGGGAATATGTATCCCAACAGCGATATGAAAGATAATATTTTACATATTTTTGGCAGTAAAGAAGAATATAAAAACAGTATAAATGATAATTATCATCTATTGGAACAATTGAAAAACAAGCATTTAACGGATAAAATTCGCTATTATCAATGCTGTGGTGAAGAAGATCATTTGGTCGGTAAAAATGATGAATTTCATAGAATTATCGAGGATGAATATGACGAATACTTTGAAACGGTATATGTTAAGGGTCAAGGAGGCCATGATTGGTTTTATTGGAATCCGCAAATAGAAAATGTATTTAAGTTTTTCGGTTTTGATGTTGATAATTGTTGGAATGATTCAGGAATAGTTATGAGATAGATATGGCTTTTTTACAGATGAGTATGTATTCTGATGCTTTATGCATGGACACAGATATAAATATTTTGTTGCCGGAGGTTAGAAGAGGCAGGACACCTTTAGAACCGGAAAGGAAATATCCGGTAATTTACTGTTTACACGGTCACGGTGATGATCAAAGTGCATATATAAGAAAAAGTATGATTGAAATTTACACGCGTGATTTACCGGTAATTGTCGTTATGCCGACAACACAACGCGGAACTTATGTTGATGGCAAGTATAATTATCGTTACTTTACATTCTTAACCGAAGAATTGCCTGTACGCATTGCTAATTATTTCCCGGCTTCGACTAAAAGAGAAGATACTTTTATAATGGGTAATTCTATGGGCGGTTATGGTGCTTTTCGATTAGCTATGGGCAGACCTGATTTATATGCTGCGGCTGTTTCTTTATCCGGAGCAATCGGTGAGAGAAAAGATGACCGTCCGATGTTAAAAAACACTTATGACGCCGAGAAATTACAATATATGAATTTCGGTGATTATGAAGAGTATAAAAATTCGGATAATGATTTAAATACCTTAGCATTGAAATTAGACAAGTATGAAGGTGAAAAGCCTCGTTTAAGACATGTTTGCGGTATTGATGATAAATTAATATATCAAAGCGGGTTGGATTTTATGAAATTTGTACAAGAAAATACTTCTTTGGAAATCGAATATGAAGAAGGACCCGGCGGACATAATTGGGGATTTTGGAATCCTCAAATTGAGAAAGCAATCGAATTTTTCGGCTTTGCTCCGTTTAAGTATAAATATTAATATACACAACTGAAAGTTGTTAAAAGAAAGGAGAGCATTATCTCTTGTTTTGATAATGCAAAAACAGATATGACATTTCCCAAAAACTTTTTATGGGGTGGCGATATAAGCGCAAATCAAGCTGAGGGCGGTTGGAATGAAGGCGGTAAATCGCCTAATATGACTGATTATCATTTGGGAGGAAACATAAATACTCCAAGAATGGCTACATATATTATGCCTGACGGTACGAGAGGAAAAACTCCGGCAATTATGGAATGTCTGAATTTGCCCAAGGGTGCAAAACTGGCAGTATTTGAAGATGAATTTTATCCTAATCATAAAGCAACGGATTTCTATCATCATTATAAGGAAGACATTGCTTTGTTTGCTGAAATGGGATTTAAGGTTTTGAACTTAACTTTATCTTGGGCAAGAGTTTATCCTTGGGGAGTAGAAAAAGGAATAAACAAACAGGGTATAGAATTCTATCATAATGTATTCTCGGAATGTAAAAAATATAATATCGAACCGTTGGTACACCTATATAAATATGATATGCCGGCATTCTATATAACGGAAAAGGGTGGTTGGCGAAATAGGGAACTTATTGATGAGTTTGTCACCTTTGCTCAAACAGCTGTAAATGAATTTCAAGAGGTAACATATTGGAGCACATTTAACGAAATAAATGTTTTACAAGCAATTGCCATAGAAAAGGATAATCAGGCAAATTATGAAAAACTTCATAATCAATTGGTTGCTTCGGCAAGAGTTGTTAAATATGTACATGATAATTACCCGCAAAAAAAGATTG
Source organism: Erysipelotrichia bacterium (assembly GCA_030525245.1). Taxonomy (GTDB): domain Bacteria; phylum Bacillota_I; class Bacilli_A; order Erysipelotrichales; family Erysipelotrichaceae; genus UBA1783. The sequence goes on along the minus strand of JAUNFB010000008.1, from coordinate 26,705 downwards.
GCTGTATGGTTGCCGGTTTGTTTACGCATGCCTTAACCTGTGATCCGTTAGATGAAGCGGCTAATCAAAAACAAATGCAGGATATATATTATTATTGTGCCGATACTTTTGTCAGAGGTCATTATCCTTCCTATGCTCAAAGATTATGGAAAGAATTGGGTGTTAATTTATATATCAGTGAACAGGACAGAAATGATTTAGAAAATGGTAAAGTAGATTTTTTGGAATTTTCTTATTATTCATCCAATGTTATTACTACTCACAAAAATGAAGGGCAAGGTGTTAGCGGGAATCTTTTAGGTGGTTTCAAAAATCCGTATTTGCAAGTCAGTGATTGGGGTTGGGCGATTGATCCGGCAGGATTAAAATATTTTATGCATGAAATGTATGATCGTTATCAGATTCCACTGTTCAATTGTGAGAATGGTTTAGGAGCTTATGATACTTTAGAAGAAAACGGAACAGTTCACGATACTTATCGGATTGCTTATCACAAAGAACATATCAAAGCAATGGGTGAGGCAATTGATGAAGGTGTGGATTTGATGGGATATACGACTTGGGGCTGTTTGGATTTGGTATCGGCGGGTACAGGAGAGATAAGAAAACGTTATGGCTTTATCTATGTGGATGTTGATGACAAAGGTAACGGAACATATAGGCGTTATAAAAAAGACAGTTTTTATTGGTACAAAAAATGTATTGAAAGCAATGGGAAGGATTTAGATTAATATGTCAGATGTAGTCAGACTTATAAATGCTTCTAAAAGCGATTTTGAAAAAATGAGCCCGATGGATCTAAAAGAAGCAATTTTTAAATCAGAAGGAAGAGTGGTATGTGGCCAGCATTTATTGTTTGCCGGTAATGGACTGGTGAGGGGAGTAACCAACACGGAAGTTATGTTTGCTTGGGGAGCAGATATGGTTATGTTAAACACTTTTGATCTCGATGATTTAAACAATAATCCCGGTTTACAAGGCTTATCTTTTAAAGAACTGAAGCAAAGATGTAATCGTCCCATTGGGGTTTATTTAGGTTGCCCTAAACAAGGAACCGAAGATGAAAGCAAAAAAGTAATTTATCGTCGAGAAGGTATGGCTTGTACCGAAGAACATGTAAGAAAATGCATTGAAATGGGGGCTGACTTTATTGTTTTGGGTGGTAATCCCGGATCAGGGACTTCTATTGAAGATGTTATAAGATGTACAAAGGAAATAAAAGATAAATATGGTGATAAGGTATTTTTATGGGCAGGAAAATGGGAAGACGGTATCAATGAAAAGGTCTTAGGAGACCCTTTAGCAGAATATGATTGTAAAGATGTTATTAAAAGGCTAATTGATGCCGGTGCCGATTGTATAGATCTTCCTTGTCCGGGTTCAAGGCCGGGAATAACTGTGGAAGACATCCGCAGTTTAGTTCAATTTATACATGCTTATAAAAAAGGAACATTGGCTATGTGTTTCCTAAATTGTTCGGTTGAGGGAGCAGATGTGGATACTGTGCGTTCGATAGCTTTGATGATGAAAGAAACCGGAGCGGATATTCATGCAATCGGAGATGGTGGCTTTGGCGGCTGTACTTCACCGGAAAATATTCATCAATTATCTGTTACTTTGAAGGGAAAGATGTATACCTATTTTCGTATGGCGTCGGTGAATAAGTAGTATGAATAAAATGTTACTATGCCCAAGTACAATGTGTATGGATTTTGGGCAATTGGAAAAAGAGATAAAGCAACTGGAATCAGCAGGGATAGATATTTTTCATAACGATATAATGGATGGAAATTTTGTGCCAAATATTACTTTGGGAATAAATGACTTGAAAGCTATAAAGAGATATACCGATAAACCATGTGATGTACATTTAATGATTGAAAATCCGAGCAATAAAGTTGATTGGTTTATCGATGCGGGAGCAGATATTGTCTATATTCATCCCGAAAGTGAGAGATATGTTAGTAAGACATTGAATCATATCAAAGAAAGAGGAGTAAAAGCAGGGATTGCGATTAATCCGGATACATCGATAGAGACGGTAAAAGAGATGTTGAATTATAGTGACTATGTCTTAGTGATGACAGTAAATCCGGGATTTGCCGGGCAGAAGTATATCGAGTTTTGTACAGAAAAGGTAAAAAGATTAGCACAAATGAAAGAGAGATACGGATATAAGATCATTATTGATGGTTCATGTTCACCTCAAAGAATCAAAATGCTTAGGGAAATAGGAGCAGATGGATTTGTACTGGGAACAAGTGCTTTGTTCAATAAAAATAAAAGTTATAAGGAAATAGTGCAAAAGTTAAGGAGCATGTAGAAGATGAAGATAGCGATAGGTAATGACCATGTAGCGGTGGAGATGAAAAATGAAATAAGTCAATATCTTGAATCAAAAGGGTATGAAGTTGTTAATGTCGGAACGGATAGTACAGAGAGATTTAACTATCCGATATCGGGATATAAAGTAGCTAAATTAGTTGTTAATAAAGAAGTTGATTATGGAATATTGATATGCGGCACAGGAGTAGGAATATCTTTAGCAGCCAATAAGGTTCATGGTATCAGAGCCTGCGTATGCTCGGAACCATATACGGCGAAGTTATCGAAACAGCATAACAATTCCAATATCATTGCTTTTGGAGCCAGAGTAATCGGAATTGAGACGGCAAAGATGATAGTAGATGAGTGGTTAAAAGCCGAATATGAAGGCGGAAGACATCAGCTGAGAATCGATATGATCAGTGAAATTGAAGAAACTCAACATTTGAAAGCTGTTGACGGAGAATAAAATATCACATATTTGTACAAGATAAAGGAAGTAATATATTGAGAATATTGCTTCCTTTTAGTTGTTGAGGATGATGATAACGAGTAATAACTTGCATAAAATGGCAAGGTATCTTCCATCTGCGCATTACGTTTTGAAAATGGGCAGTATTGATGTACGGGTAAATCCTTTTGGTATGTTCTGCACACATTCCGGAGGAGCACTTGCTCTAGTTTTTGATTTGAAAACAAATTGTACCTTTTTCGTGCACTGTATATTAGTCAATGATGTGAAACATAAATTAATATAAATAACTTGGTCGAAAGATTGAGTTATTTTATTATTTATTTAGTAATTTATGTCTCATTTCTAACGGAGTTAAATAGCCAAGAACCTGCATAGGAATATTATTAGATCTTTTCAAATATAGAGTTCCTTGTTTAATTAAATCTTGCAGTGAATAAAAACTTAAGAATGAATAAAACCTTTCATTATCATTTCTATGGCTTCTTTCTACTTTTCCATTATGTCTAGGAGTTCTGGGTCTTATTTTATGGTGATAAATATTATTGTTTATACAAAAATCATCCATTGGATGGAGAACTTTAATTTTCTCTCTGTTATAAGTGAATTCAGTTCCGTTATCAGTCTGTATTTCTTCGGGTTTATATTTATAATAATCAATACATTTTTTGATAAAATCAACAGTATTAGCCGGAGTATGTTCATCATACCAATAAAGAAATCTTTCACGAGTAGCTTCATCAATACAAGTATATTGATAAAATCTAATTTCTTTAGGAAGGCTATTTGTTTTACATTTATTGGGAACATATTTAACATCTATTTGCCATTTTTTAACTAATTCCGTAGGTGTATCATATTTTTTAGGAATATATTTAGAAGTACCGGAAATAAGTGTTTGATTATAAAAGCCAATTTTTTTCGATACTCTGTAAAGACTGACGATATGTCTTTTATAACCTTTATTTCTTTTTAGTTTTATCCATAACTCACATAAAGTAATATGAGGATTTCTTCTGATTAAGTCTTTAATCCATTTTATTTCTTCATCTGAATGAGAATTGGGGGTGTTTAGAGTTAGGTTTGTGTGACTTATCTGTCAAAGATAATCATTGAATGCGTTAACAAATAATAGTATAATTTATTTAGAAATTAGATTAAACAGGGGAATAAAAAATGAATAAGAGAATTAGAAGGAGACCAAGAAAAATAGCAAGTATAATTTTGGCAATTTTCATTTGTACAAATTTGTTTATGACAGAGCCTCTTGCCGAATCAGTAACTGCCGGTCATGAGTATTCAGAAGAATTCAATATGAATCAATCGGTTTTGACAGAAATAAAGGAAGAGGATATTGATTATGAATTGATTGAAAAAAGAGAAGAATTTTCTCGACATTTTAGATTGAAAGATGGACGAATTGTTGCGTGTCAATACGAAAGTGAAGTTTCGGTTAGAAATAATAGTGGAGAATATGAATTGATTAATAATCAAATTGTCTTTAAAAATGATTATTTTATAAATGAAAACAGTAATACTGCCATAACATTTAATAAAGATAATCATTTTTTGTCTTTCAGTGATGGGAATATAACATTAGCTGTGGATTTAATGGACAGTAATATAGATATTCCGAAATATTTCGATATTGAAGGTCATGACAGCAAGCTAGCCAACTTGGCTGTCAGCGGAGTAATTCTCTATGAAAACGTTTACGATAATATTGATGCTATGTATCAGTTGGTTGGTAATAGCGTAAAAGAAAGTTTGATTTTAAAAGATTTTGGTGTTCAAACAGATTTTTATTATGAAATAAGTGCTGAAGGATACTCGTTATCCAAAGGTGATAATTATATAGAGTTGACAAATGAGAGCAATACTTATTACTTTTTAGCTCCATTTGCTTTGGATAATAGCGGTGTCAGTTGTAACAATATAACTTTAGATATAGCAGATGAAAATACAATAGTGGTATCGATTGATAAGGAATGGTTAAATGATGAAAGCAGAACTTTTCCTGTTATTGTAGATCCGACGATTAAGAAAACATTATCCGGATCAGCTGTCGGTTCAACCTCTGTTTGTACTTATAGACCGGATTCCAATTATATGAATCAATATGGTGCATTGTATATCGGTAGAGAAGCAAGTGAATACGAAAAATGTCGTGGTGCATTGAAATTTAGTTTACCGACAATTGATGAAAGTAATACGATTATTTCAGCAAGTATTTCTTTATATCAAATGGCTTTTAGAGGCAATGGGGATAATTATATAAAGATAGCTCCTATTACTGCTGATTTACCTTTATCTACTTTGACTTGGAACAAGTTGGATGGAAATATCGGCAAATTTAATGACTATGTAAGAACAGATAATTGGACAAAAGATAAAAGATTTTCGTTTGATATCACTCAAATAGTGGCCGAATGGTATAAAAACAATAATAATTACGGTTTGGCATTGGTATGTGACAGCGAAAATGATGTTTACCGTTATACAACATTTACCAGTAGTGCCCATCCTAGTTATATCAGTCAGCATCCTTTTGCTATGATTACTTATTTGAGTAATGATGGCTTGGAAAATTATTTAACGTATCAAGATGTAAAGACAGAAACAATGGGCGAATTTTATGTTGGGCACTTCAATGGAAATTTGATTTATTTAATTGATGATTTTAGAGACAGTGGCAACTATTTACCCGTTAATATTGTTCATGTTTATAATCACAATCAAAGAAGACAGCAGATATCGAATTCCGATATGAAATTTGGCTTGGGTTTTAGATTGAATGTAAGTATGCAAATTAAACATCATTCCGATTATAATTATTACACTCTTATTGATGAAGACGGAACAACGCATTATTACTATCAAGACAGCAGTGATTCTTCACTATATCATCGAGAATTTAGCACAACTGAGACATTAAGAATAGGTGAGGATGATTTTCTTGTGGAAAAAGACGGATATAATATGTATTTTTCTAAAGAAACTGGGATGCTTCGGGAGATTCATAACTTAATTAATAATAAGAAGCAAATATATAATTATAATCAAAATAATCAATTGGTTAGTATAACAGATGGAGTCGGAAGAATAACATATTTTAATTATGATTCAAATAATTATCTTGTCAGTATTGTATATGATGCTAATAAAACAATAAGTTACATTTACAATGACCAAGGTCAATTAACGCAAACAGTGTTTAATGATCAAAAAATAATTAACTATCAATACGGAAATGATTATGAATTGATTAGAGTTTCTAATATCAATGAAGGTTCAATAAATATTGGGTATTTAAATAATAACCCCAAGAGAGTAAAAAGGATAACTGTAAACGGTAGAGATGGCAGCGAATACCAGAGTTGTGAATTTAATTATTCTTATTATCAAAGTAAAATAACCTACAATGACGGATACAGTTTGAAATATGTATTTGACAATAACGGACATACTATTTGCATAAGCGATGATGAAGGAAAAGCAAAATATTACGGTTACGGAAACAGTGATGACAGCAATATGCATAGCTTGAAAGTCAAGTCGGATATGCAAAATCGTAATGTTAATTTGATAAAAAATTCCAAGCCATATGGTATCGAAGAATATGCCGGTGAATTTGTTTATAATGATGCCGGATATTTCGAGTTGAAAAATTATATTCAGCAAGTTGTCGATGTATCCGGACAAACAGGTGATACATATACATTGAGTTTTGATATGAGAGGTCAAAAGGCCAAAATTTATATTAATAATCAAATTTATCAAGTTGAAAGTACGGATAGGTCTACATTCAAACACTTCAGTTATACTTATTTAGCAGAAAAGCCTTTTGATAAAATTACTGTAAAAATAGAAAACATTTCTGATTTGAACTCTACCGGCGGTGGTGAAATAATGGCAATTGGGCCCGAAAGATTAAATGTTAATGTGAAGAATATTAAATTGGAAAAGGGCAGTGTCGGTAATCGAATCTCTTTACTGGAAAACGGTAATTTCAATAACGGGATTAAATATTGGTCACTTGAAAACAGTTCAAATTCTGATGGAATTGTAAGTGATGGTTTTAAGTTGGTCGGCGATTTGTATAATGAAAAAAATATTTATCAAACGGTTAGTCAAAATGGCAGTGTTGCTGATAGAATAATTATCAACGGATTTGTGAAAAGTGACTGTGCGGTTATCGAGCCATTAAACGATAATACATATGCGCGGAATATAGGAATAAAAGTTGAATTGTTGGATGCAAACAATAAAGTGTTACAAAAAGAATCATTTAATTGTTTGGCATTAACTAATGACCAACAATTTGTGAGCGGTTGTTTAACTTCAACGGTTAATTATTCTAAGATCAAAGTATCATTGGTATGCAATTATCAAATAGGTACAGTTATCTTTGATGATATAGCTTTATATGTCGATAATTTTGGTTCTAAATATGATTATGATGATAAAGGAAGAGTGATTTTTCAACAAGATAGCAATGGAAATATCATTGAAACATATTATAGAAGTATAACAGTTCATGGAAAGAATGTTGATGTAATTGATTATCAAACCTACAAAAGGGTAGATGATGCCGATTATGAACAAAAAATAGAGTTTTCTTATAATGAATGGGGATTAAAAGCAGCGGAAACATTAATCAACTATAATGTTGGAGAAAACGAAGTCGGAAGAATAATTACCACTGAATATCATCATGATGAAAAAGGTAATCTTTTATATACTGCTGTTAACGGTCAGAAGAAGTATGAAAGTGGAAAAATTGATTACGGTGAAAATTATGTAGATAATTATATTGATGAGAAAGGTGATAATATTTCTTTTACCTATGATGATTATGGCAAAATATTGAGTTTAACAGATGGAAATAATAATCAAACAAACTTCATTTATGACAACTATGGACAAGTTACATCAATGACAAAGGGTAATGACGTAATAAATTATACATATAATGCACTTGGACAGATTTTGACTGTTAATCGAAATAATCAGGTCTACAGTTTTGAATATGACAATTATAATCGACAAAAAAATATTAAGTTAGATGGTATGATACTGATCGAATATCAATATGACAGTAACGGTAATATTCTGCAAAAAAAACGTAATGGTAATGTTGAAGAGTATGAGTATGATCAATTGGACAGATTAACAGTAGTAAAAGAAGGCAATGAATGTATTTCTGAATATTATTATGGAAATGATGGAAAGTTAGGATTGGTTAAAGATTATTTATCCGATGAAACGATAAGATATTCTTACGATGCCTGTGGCAATTTACTTAGTGAAGACCACAGCAATGGATTGAATATTGTAAATGGATATGATGAGAAAAAAAGAACAAATTCAACAGAAGTTACTTATAATGAAATCAGTCAGAAGATTGAGTATTTCTATAATGGTTTAGAGGAAATAGATAAAATAAAGTATCAAACAAATGATAAAGAGGCTATTATAGAATATTTTAAGGATGATTTACTAAGAATAAGCAAAAATAAATATACAGTAAGCAACAAAACGATATTAACAACTTCTTTTGCTTATTTGGATATGCAAGAAGAAAAAACAACAAATATCATAAAAGAATTTAAAAATGAATACGGTCAAAATGAAGATTCATATCAATATGATTACGATGGTGCAGGAAACATTATTTCTTTAACTGTTAAAAGAAATAACGATGTATATCATATTAATTACCAATATGATGAACATTATCGTTTAATTAGGGAAAATAATGAATTGATCGGCAAAACAATTATTTATTGTTATGACATTTATGAAAATATCACTTCTAAGAAAATTTACACATATTCGACAGTTAATGATTTGATAGGATTAAATCCGATAGAAGAAGATGTGTATACATACGATGAAAACGAAAAAAATTTACTGGTTGCGGTAAATGGACAATCAATCATCTATAATTCATCAAAAGACCCGACACAATATTATGATGGCACACAGTTTACTTGGGATAATGGCAGACTTGTCTCATTTACCAATGAAAATTACAGCGGTCAATACAGTTATAATAGTGATGGAATAAGAGTAAAGAAAAAAGTTACTAATAAAAGTAACTTAATCGGTTCATCTTCAGAAAACATTGAATTTAAAGTCAGCGGAGGTAAGGTTCTTGTTGAAAAACGCGGAGATCGACTAAATACTTCTTATATAACCTATGATTATGATTCAAACGGTAATTTAATAGGCTTTGTTCACAGTAAAACATTAATTTCATCTATAGTCGGAAAGGAAAATACATTAGAAAGTAAAAGATATTTCTATTTAAAAAACTCAACCGGAGATATAGTCGGAATAGTTGATGAAACCGGGAATTTAAAAGCGGAATATAAATATGATGCTTACGGTAATTGCACAGTCATCAATTGTGACAGCGATAATATCGGAGACTTAAATCCTTTCAGATATAAAAGTTATTATTATGACCAGGAAACCGGATTGTATTATTTGAACAGCAGATATTATGATCCGCAAACAGGCAGATTTATCAGCCCGGATAATATCGAAAATATTAACTTCAAATCAACAGAAATCAATTTGTATGCTTACTGTCGGAATAATCCGATAATGTACGAGGACAGTCAGGGAGAAAAATCATCTAAATTATTAAATATACTAGCAGCAATAATTACAAAAATAATAATACATTTGTTGTTTTTAAATTATAATGCGAATACGATTAATGAGGTGTTTTCAGAGCAAACTCGCGATTCAGTTATTGAAGAGGGCTTAGAGATGGCGTTCAAAGAATCGAGTGAATCAGCATTGTTAATAAAATATATTGTGCTTACAATAATAGAAATGATTGACTTGTTCAAATGTGGTTTTTGGGGTTGCCTTGTGGGAACAACTATAGTTTGTATGTTATCATATTTAAATTTCCTACCGTTGAAAATCGAAACATATGCCGAAACTATACTTGGAGGTGTAATCATTTCAATTATGACAACAATAATGCTTACACCTCTTGAAATTTGTTTACCAAATACTGCTAACGGATTGAACAACAATGATGAAAAAGAAAACACACCGAAAAAAATAGTTCGAGATAGAAAAAGCAGTAAATTTAGAAAAATATTCTTTGGAGGTTATTGATTATGCAGAGATTTAATAGAAGTGTGGATATTGGATTGGTAGTTGTTTTTGCAACTACGGGTATTTTTTGGTTGAAGGTTGGGGCAGTAATATATAATATTTTAGGTAATAATAATTATAGTGAATTCGGTTCAATATTTTCATTCGGCATGTTTCATATAATAATGGCTATTTATTTCTTGGTGAAGAAAGAGAAAAAAAATGATCAGAAAGAAGATGAGAAGGATAACAAAAGAGAAATAGTTGAAGGGTTAATATTTTTTCCGGCAACAGCAATAATATCTTTTGTATTGCAGATGTTTTTGTGCAAAATGAAGAAATGGTATCTTATTGCCGGATTGTGGTGCCAACGCTTAATTCCTGCTTCCATAATCGGAGCGATAATTGTATATATTACATATTTTATTGAGAAAAAAAGGGGAAATATAAATTTTTGAGGTATTAAACATGAAAAAAATATTTAAAAGCATTTGTGTGTGCATGGGTTCATTTGTTATTGTTTATGGTATATGCGTTATGTGGATGGATAAGGTGATGTATAATATTTCATATAAAGATTCTTCCGGTATGGTATGTATATTTTGTGGAACGCTGGTGGTATTAGGCAGTCTTATATTTATTGATAGGCTTAAAAGTGATTGGAGTCGTAAAGAATGGTTTAAGATGAATTTAATAGGTTCAATACATTTTCCTGTGCTCGCAATTATTTTGCTTGTAGCTTTAGTGATTGGTAAAGATGACAGTAATTCCATTGGGTATGGAATTTGTTTGCGTTTTTGTATTTGGGCAATGATCAGTACAGTCTTAACGGGCATTACATATTTTATTGAGAAAAAGAAGGGGAACATATGATTCTATTGGGGGAATGTTATTTATGAAAAAATTTTTTAGGAATTCTTTGGCGTATACCGGTGTATCTTTAACGGCATTAGGGCTTTGGATCTTGTTATATATAAAAATTGTTCAAGTAAAATACGGCATATCTGTCAGTGAACCGGTGACACTTACTTGTATTGGTGTAATGACGATATTCAGCGGTTTATCTTTGTTGTTTTTTTAAAAAAGAATGCTGAGAGATCCTAAGATTGATTGGAATGACGGAAATTTTCGAATGCTTAAAGTATTGACTCTGATATTTCCTCCTTTTTACATTTTTTCATACTTAACTGTTTATAGGTATACTAGATTATACATGTTCGGAATATGTACATTTCTATTGTATGTGGAAATAATAAATTTTTTAGTTGTTTATATTACTTATTTTATCGAAAAAGTAAAAGGAAATATGTAAGGAGAGGAGAACTGTTGATGAAAAGATTTTATAGAAATATTGATATCTGCTGTGGATTGCTTTTTGCGTTTTTCGGCATATATTCAATTGATTTTGCGCGGGAGCATGCGGCACATTCTTTACTTATTGTCGGAATTACTCAAATTGTCGTGGCAATTCGCAAAATTGTCTCAAAAAATGAAGAAGTTAACAATTTTCTGATAAGCGATGACGCGGAGAAAAACAGAAAATCGGCAAAGGAAATATTAGCTGTTTTTCCGATTTCTGATAAGCGATGACGCGGAGAAAAACAGAAAATCGGCAAAGGAAATATTAGCTGTTTTTCCGATAATGATGATTGTGTCATTTGTGATGATATTAATCTTTAATAAATTTGAGCCGAACAGTTATTTGAAGGGATTTTTTAAATATATGTTTGTAGCGGCGTTAATAAATACTGTTATCATTTGCAGTACTTATTTAATTGAGAAAAGGAAAGGAAATTTATAAGAATATTATTCGGTGATTTTATTTAGATCATCGTTTTTTATTTTGATAAAATTAAGTATGTGTGATTTAATGATGACCTATAATTGTGAAAAAAATAATATAATCGCTTACAAATGCTGATTATACCACAAAATAAAACTCATATGTCCTTTTTGAATGAGTAATACAAGTTATAATAACACCATAGAAAGCGCTTAGAACAAAAAAGTAGGGAATAATTATGTTAATTGCTTTTTAATGAATGTACTTAAGCTCACTGAATCACTAACGCTAAATAAAGAGAGGTTATATAGATGAAAGGAATCCATGTTACAAGTGAAATTAAACCGTTGAAAAAGGTTTTATTGCACAGACCGGGTAAAGAATTATTGAATTTGACACCGGATACTCTTGAGGAATTATTGTTTGATGATATTCCGTTTTTAAAAATTGCTCAGCAAGAGCATGATGCATTCGCAAAGATTTTGAAAGATAACGGTGTAGAAGTTGTTTATTTGGAAAAATTAATGGCTGAAGTATTGGATCAAGATCCGGCATTAAGAGATAAATTTTTAAGACAATTCTTAAAAGAAGGCAACATTACCGGTAAGAAATATACTAAGCTTATAATTGATTATTTAAATGAGAAATATCCGGACAACTATGATTTGGTATTGAAAACTATGGAAGGTATGCGCTTGACTGAATTGCCTAAATCGGAAGCTACAACTTTGATTGACAGAGTTGAAGACTATGAAGAAGTAATGCTGCTTGCTCCGCTTCCTAACTTATATTTCCAAAGAGATCCGTTTGCTTCTGTAGGTGATGGTGTTTTGTTACATAAGATGTATTCAAAAACAAGATGTCGCGAAACTATTTATGATGAATATATTTTCAATTATCATCCTGATTTCAAAGATGTACCGCAATATTATGATCGTTATGATGTTGACCATATCGAAGGCGGAGATGTCTTGAATTTAAATGAAACAACATTGGCTATCGGTATCTCTCAAAGAACCAATCCTGATGCGATTGAAAAAGTTGCTAAAAAGGTATTTGCCGATGAAAATTCGAAGATCAGAACTATTTATGCATTCCATATTCCTAAATCAAGAGCATTTATGCACTTGGATACTGTCTTTACTCAAATTGATGTTGATAAATTTACTTATCATCCGGCAATTTTGGGTACATTACAAGTGTTTAAATTAACTCCTGGTAAAGACGGAAATGTGGATATCGAAGAAATTAATGATACATTGGAACACATTTTGGAAAAAGCATTAGGCTTAGATCATGTTGATTTAATCCCTTGCGGCGGTGGCGATATGATTGCAGCTGCCAGAGAACAATGGAATGACGGTTCTAATACATTATGTATTGCTCCGGGTGTCATTGTTGTTTATGAAAGAAACGATGTTACTAATGAAGTCTTAAGACAGCATGGCTTAAAAGTATTGGAAATGCCGAGTTGCGAATTGTCAAGAGGACGCGGCGGTCCGAGATGCATGAGTATGCCGCTTATCAGAGAAGACTAATTAGTTAAACATAAAAAAGAAGGAGAAACAAAAAAATGCCAAAAAATTTACAAGGAAGAAGTTTTCTAAAATTACTCGATTTTACTACTGAAGAAATTCGTTATTTGCTTGACTTATCAAAAGAATTTAAGAGATTAAAACTTACTCATACTCCACACCGTTATTTGGAAGGTAAGAACATTGTCTTATTGTTTGAAAAGACTTCTACCAGAACTCGTTGTTCATTTGAAGTTGCCGGTATGGATTTAGGTATGGGTGTTACTTATCTTGATCCGGGATCAAGTCAAATGGGTAAAAAGGAATCTATTGAAGATACAGCAAGAGTATTGGGCAGAATGTATGACGGTATTGAATATCGTGGATTCGCTCAATCAATCGTTGAAGAAATTGCGGCTAAAGCAGGCGTACCGGTATGGAACGGTTTGACTACAGAATTCCATCCGACACAAATGTTGGCTGATGCTCTGACAATCGAAGAAAATTTCGGTCATCTTAAAGGCTTAAAAGTTGTCTTCATGGGTGATGCAGGAAACAATGTCGGCGATTCATTAATGGTTATATGTGCTAAGATGGGAATGAATTTCGTTGCATGCGGACCTAAGGAACAAATGCCTCATGCTGAATTGGTTGAACAATGTCGTGAAATTGCTAAGGAAAACGGCTGTACTATTACATTGACCGAAGATGTTCATGAAGGAACTAAAGATGCTGATGTTATCTATACAGATATTTGGGTATCAATGGGCGAACCAGATGATATTTGGGCAAAGAGAATCGAATTATTACAACCTTATCGTGTAACTAAAGAAGTTATGGCTAATGCTAAAGAAAATGCTATCTTCTTACATTGCTTACCTTCATTCCATGATACAAACACTACAATCGGTGCTGATATTGCGAAGAAATTTGGCGTAACAGAAATGGAAGTTGCCGATGAAGTATTCGAATCAAGACAATCAAAAGTATTTGATGAAGCTGAAAACAGAATGCATACAATCAAAGCTGTAATGTATGCTACATTGAAATAGTAAATATATGACAAAGAGATTAGTAATTGCATTGGGAGGAAATGCTTTAGGCAACACTCCTCAGCAACAATTGGAACTTGTTAAAAAAACTGCATCAACAATCGTTGATTTAGTTGAAGAAGGTTATGATGTGGTTGTCGGTCACGGCAATGGTCCGCAAGTCGGAATGGTTAATTTAGCATTCGAGTATTCTGCTAATAACGGTGGAAAAACTCCGGCAATGCCTTTCCCGGAATGTGGGGCAATGACACAAGGATATATCGGTTATCATTTGCAACAATCAATTCAACGTGAATTAAAAAACAGAGGAATTGATAAAGATTGCGCTACTGTTGTCACTCAGGTAGTTGTAGATAAAAACGATCCGGCTTTCCAAAAGCCAACCAAGCCGATCGGATCATTCTACAATAAAGAACAGGCAGAAGAGATTGCGAAAGAAAATGGTTATACCTTTGTTGAAGATGCCGGCAGAGGGTACAGAAGAGTTGTACCTTCTCCTATTCCGACAGAGATTGTGGAATTAAATGTTGTCGAAAAATTAGTAAACAACAACACTGTAGTAATTACAGTAGGCGGTGGCGGCATTCCGGTTGTAAAGGAAGACGGCTGGTACAGTGGCGTAGCTGCAGTAATCGATAAGGACAGAGCTTCTTCTAAATTGGCTTTGGACTTAAAAGCTGATATGTTGGTTATCTTGACGGCTGTTGAAAAAGTATGCATCAATTTCAATAAACCTGATCAAAAAGAGTTAAATGAAATGAGCGTACAAGAAGCGCAACAATATATCAATGAAGGGCATTTTGCACCGGGTAGTATGTTACCGAAAGTGCAAGCTTGCTTGGAATATGTGAATAACAGTGAAAACAGTCAAGCTTTGATTACTTCTTTGGAAAAAGCCAAAGAAGCATTACAAGGCAAGACCGGTACAATTATTCATAAATAGTGATGATTAGTTTCTCTCTTAAGTGTGAGGATTATTAGAGAGAAACTTTCTCATAAAAATTTATAATGAGAGGTGTAATATGAAAAAAGAAAGGAAGATGTTATCTTCATTCACGATCTTATTGATCATTATTCTTGCATTGGCTGTATTATCTTGGATTATTCCGGATGTTACCAGTGCAACTTTGCCGGATATTCTTTTATCACCGGCATTCGGTTTCTATGATGCTAAAGATGTTTGTGCATTCGTTATTGTACTCGGCGGTTTCTTGGAAATTGTTAAGAAGACCGGAGCTTTGGACAACGGTGTAGCAACATTAGTAAGAAAACTTCATGGTAAAGAAGAAATCATGATTGCTGTAATTATGTTTATCTTCTCTATCGGCGGAACTACTTACGGTATGTGCGAAGAAACTGTTCCATTCTATTTGTTAATGGCTACAACAATGGTTGCTGCCGGATTTGATACACTTGTTGGTGCTGCTACAATCGCATTAGGTGCCGGTGTCGGTGTATTGGGTTCTACAATTAACCCGTTCTGTACAGGTGCTGCTATTTCAGCATTAAATGATGTTAATATTTCTACAAACACTGCTATTATCGATGTTTTAGGTTTGATCTTATGGTTAACTTCTTATGCAGTAGCATTATTCTTTGTATTGCGTTATGCTAAGAAAGTTAAGGCTGATAAAGGTTCAACAATTTTATCTTTACAAGAACAAGAAGTAATGAAGAGAGAATTTACCGATAAAGAAGTTGATAAAGACGCAACATTGACTGCTAATCAATCATTGGTATTGGTATTATTCGGTTTAACATTTGTTATCATGATTATCGGATTTATTCCATGGGAAGATTTAGGCGTTACAATCTTTGCAGGTTGGTCTGATTTCTTGATGGGTAATCCATTGGGTGCTTGGTATTTTGATGAAGGAACTACTTGGTTCTTAATCATGGCTATCATTATCGGTATCGTTGGTAGAATTTCTGAAAAAGACTTTGTTGATACATTCTTAACAGGTGTTGGCGGAATCATGCCGGTTGTATTGATTATCGCAACAGCAAGAGGTGCAACAGTATTAATGTCAACTACAGGTTTAGGTGATTATATTGTTACTGTTTGTGCTGAAGCATTAGAGGGTGTTCCTGCTGGTATTTACGCACCGGTTGCTTACTTGTTATATTTGCCATTATCATTCTTAGTACCTTCTACTTCAGGATTGGCTTCATTATCAATGCCGATCATGGGTGGTATCACTGCTAAATTAGGTTTCTCTGTTGAAACAATGATTATGATCTTCTCGGCAGGTAATGGTTTAGTTAACTTATTCACTCCTACTTCAGGAGCAATCATGGGTGGCTTATCAATTGCTAAAGTTGACTATGCAACTTGGTTAAAATTCGTTATTAAGCCGGTTGTTGCGATCGCAATCGTTAATATGATTGTTGTTACTATCGCAATGATGGTTTTATAGAAATAAGACTTAAATCCTCTAAGTCCAAAAAAGGCGGTTTACCGTCTTTTTTGCCTATTTAAAGGAGATAAAATATGGGTGCTATATTTAATGGTTTACTAATTATTGCCGGGGCAATAATCGGACAAATTGTCGGTAAATATCTTAAAGAAAATACTTGTCAACAATTGTATCAAGCAATGGGATTGGCTGTTATTTATATCGGCATATCTACAATGCTGCAGATGAATTCTACATTAAACTTATTGATTTCTTTAGCTGGGGGAACCTTAATCGGAGCGATTATAGATTTGGATGCGCAAATAGTTAAATTAGGTGATAAACTTCAACAGAAGTTTTCAACTAAAAATCCCATCGCGCTTGGTTTTGTCAATTCATCATTATTATTTTGTGTCGGTTCTATGGCAATAGTCGGAGCATTTAACGAGGGCTTGAGTCAGGACTATTCTGTTTTATTGATGAAAGGTATAATCGATGGTGTTGCAGCAATTGTATTTACTGCTCAATACGGCATAGGAGTATATTTTGCTTCGATACTTGTAGTTGTTTACGAGGGATTGTTGACATTAATGGCAACATTTATTGCTCCGTTTTTAACGGAATATGCGATTGGGCAATTATCGGCTGTCGGTGGAGTTGTTTTATTGGCGGTTGGCTTAAATATGTGCGGATTTAACAAGTTTAAGCCGATGAATATGGTTCCGGCAATATTTGTTGCTGCTCTATTGGCTGTTATATTTCATTTTTAGATTGATAATAATTAAAAGGAGTGAAAAGCTCACTCCTTTTTTAACGGAAATGACCGAACATAGCGGTACTTTGATAGTTCTTATTTAATAAATCTAAATCGTTAATAATTTGATTTACAGAGCATTGCTGATATAAGTTGATATTCGGTTCGATATCGCCTTTATCGGAAGTAATATATATGGCTAATGGTTCTGCTTTACCGATTGCATAACTTAATTGTACTTGACAATAGTGTAAGTTGTATTTTTTTAAATACTCAACAGCAATTTCTCTGGCTTTATAAGCAGCAGAGCGGTCGACTTTACTGGGATCTTTTCCCGAAAAAGCTCCTCCTCCGACCGGAGCAAACGATTGATATGAATCGACAACGATTTTTCTGCCTGTTAATCCGGCATCACCTTCAAAACCACCGATAAGGAATTTACCGGTAGGATTAATTAAGAATTCTTCGATCTCCATATTAAAATCTTTACATATTTGCTGACAGATTTCTCTGATTATTTGATCGGTATGGATCCGATCCTTTTCAGTGTTCTGATAACATATGGTAAATGTTTTGATTTTTTGCAGTTTGTTATTTTGATCGTAGTAGCCGGTAATTTGTGCTTTTCCGTCGGGTAAAAAACGCTGATCTTCTTTTCTCAGCTGATCATAGCGCTGAGACAACTTTTGCAGAATAACCATGGCATTAGGCAAATAGTGATTGTTATCATCGCAAGCATAGCCGAACATCATGCCGTTATCTCCGGCACCTCCGACTGTTGAATTGGTTCCCAAAGCGATGTCGGCACTTTGCATACCTAAATTATTGATAATTTCATAGTTGTCTGAATAGCCGACATCTTGCAGCACTTGTTTGGCTATTTTTTCTACATCAATAACTGCGTTGGTTGTTACTTCACCTGTGATAAATATTTTACCTTTCCCGCCGACAGTTTCTATGCCACAACGACTGTTTTTATCTTGCGATAAGCAGGCGTCTAAGATTGCATCGGAAATTTGGTCACAAACTTTGTCCGGATGACCGCGGAATACAATTTCGTTACTGTACAATTTCATTTTCTTTCTCCTTTTACTTGTATTACATCAAAAAAGCATTCAAGATAACTTGAATGCTTGCGTTATTCAAAAGTTATCTCATCATGCCGGCTTTACCACCTAATTTAATAGGTTGGTGTGACTTCAAAGGGCCGGTCCCTCCGTCACTCTTTATAAGATGCAAATATATTGTAGGGCAAATAAGGATAAAAAACAAGTAAAACACTTCGAATTGCGGCAAAACAACAATGAAGTAAAAAATTATAAAGCTTTTTTGGGGCAATTTTTTACGCATTCCATGCAAAGGATACATTCGGTTCCATTTTTTCTTTTTCGGCTGTTGTCGGTTACATCGATATTCATAGGGCATACTCTCTTGCATTTATCGCAAGAAATACATTTTTCTTTATCACATTTAACTCTGAACAGAGAGAAGTAACTCATCGGCTTGAGAAAGACAGTGACAGGACAGATATATTTGCAGAAGGCACGGTTGTCTTGACAGATATAGGCTAATATGATGCCAACTAAATAATAAAGAATGTTACCGATGATAAAGCTATAAAACATTATCTTTTCGATATTTTTTACTTTGGCCAAGAAAAGAGCCGATACAAAGATGAAAGATAAAACAAAAGTGATATATCTGATCCAACTGATTTTCTTTCTGGGCTGTTGCGGTATTTTGAATGGTAGGAAATCCAAGATCATGGCAGTCCAACAAGCATATCCGCACCATCCTCTGCCGAAGATTAACGGACCGAATATTTTAGCTACAGCGTAGTGAATGGTAGCCGCTTCAAATACTCCGGTGAATAAGTAGTACCAAAATCCTTCTATTTGCATATTTTCGTTACAAATTAAGCCTAAGTAAATAAGCATGTAACTTCCGACTAAAAGTTGAACAACGCGTCGAGCGTATTTATAGTTGTTGCTGTAAAGAAATAAACCTAAGGCAATCGATATGCCGATATAACTGAAATTAAACAAATAGAAAATATTGTTTTTTGTCAGCCATAAGGTTACAGCAATACTTTCAAATATCAGTAATATCAAAAATAAAGGTAAATTTTTTTTCATAAGTCTTTATCCCCCAGAGAACAGTATGATTATAGCACATTCCGATATATAGAAATTGCTGTCTAAATAAGTTAAAATAGTTCTACAGGAGAGTGATTGGAAATGAAAAAAGAGGAATTGGCTCGTATGATTGATCATACTTATTTGAAGGCTTATGCTACCGAAAAGGATATGGAAAAATTGTGTGCGGAAGCAAGAAAGTATCACTTTGCGATGGTTGCGGTAAATTCTTGCCAAAGTGAAAGATGTGCAAGATTGTTAAAAGATACGGATATACATGTCGGTGCTGCTATTGGTTTTCCATTGGGACAACAGACAATTGAGACAAAAGCCTTCGAGACAGAAGATGCGATTAAAAATGGCGCAAATGAAATAGATTATGTAATTAATATTACCGAATTAAAAGATAAAAATTATGCTTATATTAAAAAAGAAATGGAGACTATTGTCGATATTTGTCGTAAGCATAATGTCATCAGTAAAGTCATTTTTGAAATATGTTATTTAACAGAAGATGAAATAGTTACATTGGCGGAAATCGCTAAGGAAGTCAAACCGGATTATATTAAAACCAGTACCGGTTTCGGTACATTCGGGGCAACTATCGAAGCGGTAAAATTAATGAAAAAAACTGTTGGTGACAGTGTAAAAGTAAAAGCAGCCGGTGGTATTCGTACTTTAGAGGATGCTTTAAAGTTTATTGAAGCCGGAGCAGAGCGAATCGGAACATCTAAGGGTGTAGAGATAATCGAAGCATTTGATAAGTAAAGTTATATTTTAAGCAGATTCGAGGAATCTGCTTTTTATATAAATTTTACAATTGAAAAATAAACAATTGTTTACTTTTGTAAATAGCGTGTTAAAATAAATAATGAACAGAGGTTTATTATTGATGGCACAGGTTTTAAAAGAAGAAACACGTAAAAAAATTATTGAAGCCGCAAAGGATGAGTTTTTGAAGTACGGTTTTGATGCTGCCAGTATGCGACGGATTGCGTTAAAGAGCAATATGACGGTCGGCAATTTATATCGTTATTTTAAAAATAAAGAGGATATTAATTGTCAAATTGTCAATGAGGTTGTTTGCATGATCGATAATTTGGTTAAGAGCATAACTGATAACGGTATTGCTTTTTTCAGCGATAAATTTCAATTGCCCAATAATAAGCAAATTTTGAAAAGAGCAGTAAATGAATTAGCCGATAAAATCGTCGAAATATATACTGATCATAAAGATGAGTTTAATATTTTGATGATGGGTTCACAATTGAATAATAAATTAATGTTATGGTTTACCAATTTGATAAACTTTTTAATTAAAGAAAGCAGTGAGACAAAGGACAATCGACAAATGTTTTTGTTGGCTAAATCTTATTCGGTGAGCGTAATCAGCGGGTTGAAAGAACTGTTCAGAATAAATGATGTGAGTATTGAGGAATTGAAAAGTATGGTAAGAATATATTTGCAGAGTTTTATTTATATGTTACAAACAGATGTCAGAAAGTATGGCGGTGAAAAAAATGAGTTATATTGAGTTTAAAAATGTATCAAAAATTTATCAAATGGGGGAAGTGGAAATTCATGCTCTGCACGATGTTTCCTTTCAGGTTGATAAAGGAGAATTTGTTTGTGTATTGGGTGCTTCCGGTGCCGGCAAGTCGACTATTTTAAATATTTTAGGTGGTATGGACAGTGCTACTATCGGTAATGTGATCGTGGATAATCAGGATATTTCCGCCTTTAATGACAGTCAATTGTGTGATTATCGTCGTTACGATATCGGATTTGTTTTTCAATTCTATAATTTAGTGCAGAACTTGACAGCCAAAGAGAATGTAGAATTGGCGACACAAATTTGTAAAAATCCGCTGGATGTCGAAGAAACATTAAAAATGGTGGGTTTACAAGACAGAATGGATAATTTCCCTTCGCAGTTATCCGGCGGTGAACAACAAAGAGTTGCGATTGCTCGGGCAGTGGCTAAAAATCCTAAATTGTTATTGTGCGACGAGCCTACCGGAGCTTTAGATTATGTTACCGGCAAACAGGTCTTAAAGGTGTTGCAGGATATGTGTTATAAAAACGGTATTACGGTAATAATGATAACTCATAATGGAGCTTTGGCCGCAATGGCTCAAAAAGTTATCCGGGTAAAGAGCGGTCAAATTCAAAGTGTTACGCTGAATGAAAAACCAATGAATGTAGAGGATATAGAATATTAATGTTTAAGAAAGATACTTATAGATTAATCAAAAAAACTTTTAAACGCTTCTTTTCTTTGGTAAGCATTGTTTTTATCGGAGTGGCATTTATGATGGGACTGTTTTCTACAGCTCCTATTATGCGGGCAAGTGTTGAACAGTACTATGATGAGACCAATTTACACGATATTCAAATTTATTCTTCATATGGATTTTGTGCCGAGGACATTGAGACAATAAAAAATATTGAGGGAATAAAAGACGTTTATGCATCAAAATTTAAGGATGTTTATGCTAAAAGCGGAGATAAAACCGAAGAAGTAATCCGTTTAAGAGAATTAAACAGTACAATTAATAAATATACTTTAAAAGATGGCAGATTACCGCAAAAAGATGATGAAGTATTGGCTTTGGAACGGAGCGGTTATGCGATCGGCGATGATGTGGAAGTATATTTAATTAACGATGATATAAAAGATTACGTAAAAGAAGATAAGTTTAAAGTGGTCGGAATTGTTGACAGCAGTGAGTATATGGCAAAGTTTATGTCCGTATCCTTATTGGATAATAAAGACTTGAATGGAGTGTTATATCTTAGAAATGATTGTTTTGTGGGAAAATATTACACAACGGTTTATTGCACGGTAGATCGAGCAGTTGATTCCGACAGTTTTATGAACAAATATCAACAACTTATCGATGAGGAGATTTCGGAGGTACAATTAGTTGCTGCTAAGCAAGAGGGATATCTTAAAGAACAGTTATTAAAAGATTATCAAAAAGAAATTGATGATGGTTATACTACTTTAAATACTGAAAAGATCAACGGTCAAAAACAGCTTGATGAAGCAAAACAACAACTTGATGAAGCGTTAATTAAACTGATCATTGGTGAAACAGAAATTGAAACCAATGAAAATACTTTGAATTCTTCGGAGAAACTTCTGAAGGAAAAAGAAGAATTGGTTAATTCTTCATTGGCTCAAGTTGATCAAGCGATAGCCCAAATTGAAGAAGAACAGGGTAAAAGTTTTGAAGAAGTTTATCAGCAGATGAAGATTACTTATCAGACATATAAGATGTTGCAACAATTGAAAGATAACTATTCCGGTTCGCAAAACATTCAACAATTGAAGCAGCAAAATGAAAAGCTGCATAAAGAGATTGAACAGTTACAACTTGAACAACAGGAAAAAAATGATGAATTAGCAATTGTGGAAGAAAAGATAAGCCAAACTGATGATCCGGTTCTATTGGAACAATTACAACAACAAAGGGAAGCATTAAATAAAGAAATAGCTGATTTGACAGTTCAAATAGAATTGAAAAATACGGCGATAAAAGCTAATGAAGAGTTGATCAAACAATTGGAAAATATGGACGACAGTCAATATCAACAGGTTCTTCAGGATCTTTTGGATAAAATGGATGCAAGTGCCGGCGGATCGGTTGAGGAGTCTTATGTACAATTGACCAAATTATATGAAAGCAAACAACAGCTGACAGATGCTCAAAAGGAAATTGTTTCCGGAAAACAACAAATTGAAGAAGGTCGAAAACAAATAGCGGAGGCTAAAAAAACCTTAGCAACCGGTAAAAGTCAATACGAATCCGGATTGCAAGAATATAATGACGGTGTTATTACTTTTCAATTGGAAATTGAAGAAGCCGAAAATAAATTGAAATTGGCTCAACAAAAATTGGATGAATTACCGTCAGCCGGATGGACGGTTTTAGATCGCGATTCTCATTACAGCAGTTATATGTATAGGGGAACGGTAAAGCAAATGCGAGCGATAGGTATTGTTATGCCGATGCTGTTCTATTTAGTTGCTGCCTTGGTTTGCATGACAACAATGACCAGACTTGTTGATGAACAACGCGGACAAATAGGCATTTTCCGGGCTTTGGGTTTTTCCAAGAAACAAATCATTTGTAAATATCTTGTTTATGCTTTTTCTGCCAGCATTATCGGAGCTTTCTTCGGTATATTTGTCGGAATCGCTCTGTTTCCGACGGTTATTTATACTTGTTGGCGTTTGATGTATTATTTGCCTGACATCAAGATATTTTTCCCGATTATATCCCTGTTAATCAGTATCGCGGCATTCAGTTTATTAATGATGGCAGTGACAGGAATAGTCGTTAATAGCAGTTTGAAAGAAGCTCCTTCGCAACTTATGCGCCCGAAAGCTCCTAAAAATGCTAAGAAAGTCTTTTTGGAAAATATCGGAATTATATGGAACAATTTATCGTTTACCGGTAAGATTACAGCCAGAAATTTAATTCGCTATAAAACAAGATTCTTTATGACTGTAATCGGAGTTGCCGGTTGTACAAGTCTTTTGGTTTTAGGATTTGGTATAAAGGATTCTATTGGTGATATTGTCAATATCCAATACAGTGATATCTTTAATTATAACTGTAATGTTTATTTGGAAAATGATAACAGTATTAATGAAACGGTGGAATTGTTGGAAAAAGATTTGGATAATGAACAAGTTGTTCCGATTATGAATTACAGTTCGAAAGTATATTTAAGTGATGATGATCCAACAATTAATGTTGAAGTTCTTGATGCCCGCAAAGGAAATGATATATTTAATTTATATGATAGAAAGACTAATGAGAAATTAAAAATCAATAATCGAGGAGTTATCGTTTCCGAAAAATTTGCGATTAACAATAATTTAAAAGCCGGTGATATGATCACTATAGAATCCAAAAACGGCATAAAGGCTCAGGTGAAAATTGAAGCAATATGTAAGATGTATTTTCAACATTATTTATATATTTCCGAAGATTTATATAAAGATTTATTTAGCGAAAAAATTCATTATACGATGATTGCGGTAAGAAATACTGATGGACACCAAAAATTGACATTGGATTTGAAAAATGTGGATAATATTTCCTCAATTACGGATTTTTCTGCTTTTACCGAACAGTTTAATACGATGATTGAGGCATTGGATATAATTATTGCGGTAATAATCATTACTGCCGGTTCATTGGCTTTTGTGGTATTGATCAATTTAACGCAAGTAAATATTTCGGAAAGGACAAGAGAAATTGCTACATTAAAAGTACTTGGATTCCGTGATAAAGAAGTCAACAGTTATTTGTTTAAAGAGATTATTTTATTGACCGTAATTGGTGGAATAATCGGTATGCCTTTAGGCAAAATAGAGGAAGGCTTCGTTATGGACGTTATTAATATGGAAATGGTAATGTTTCCGCATAATATCAAACTTCTGAGTTATTTAGTATCGTTTGCGATAACCTTTGTCTTTACATTGATAGTGCTGAATTTAACCAAGAAACCTTTGAAAGAAATTCAAATGGTCGAATCTTTGAAATCGGTGGAATAAAAATAAAAACTGATAGATAGATGTTTCTAAATATCAGTTTTTTTATTTAATCGTAATACTTGTCTAATTCAAGATCACACTGTTCGTACTTTTTGATTTTCGGCTGTAAATAAATTTTTCCTCGACCGACAACAGCATATGGTTGTGATAATGTACGGAAATCTTTTAATGGATTTTCATCAGAAA
This sequence comes from Erysipelotrichia bacterium, assembly GCA_030525245.1. Taxonomy (GTDB): domain Bacteria; phylum Bacillota_I; class Bacilli_A; order Erysipelotrichales; family Erysipelotrichaceae; genus UBA1783. The sequence continues at coordinate 1,397 of JAUNFB010000008.1, read as the reverse complement.
TAAGTATATCAGCACATTTACCTACTTCGATGCTTCCGATAATCTTATCTAAACCTAAGATTTTGGCGTTACCTAAAGTTGCGGTATGCAGAGCGAAGGACGGAGTGACTTCGACATATTTTTCAAAGTAATGCAATTCTCTCCACATATTGTAATGAGTTGTATACGGACAACCGGTGTCGGTGCCTAAACCTACCGGGATATTATTGGCTAAAGCGGTTTTAGAACCTAAGATCATATTGTTAAATACCAAGTTGGAATTATATTGCACAGCTTCACTGATGCCTAAAGTTTCTCTGGGGAATTTAGCCATCGGTAGGGCAGGTGATAAAGTGCAAACTAGCACAGCATTGTTTTTGTGAAAAGCATCTATCTCCGCCGAACTTAAAGTTGAACCGTGTTCGATAGAATCGACACCATTATTTACAGCTGTTCTGACACCGTCGGGACTTTGAACATGGGCGGCAACTTTTAATCCGTGAGAATGTGCTTTATCGCAACAGGCTTTAATCATGTCGGCTTGCATCATTAATCTTCCCGGCTCACCCTTTTCTTTAGCATCCATAACTCCGCCGGTAATCATCAACTTTATTAAATCAACTTTGTGTGCAGCTAATTCTTCAACCATTTCCACAGCTTGTTCACCCGATTCGGCAGCTTTGGCAACCGATCCGACCATATGACCGTGAGGTACTCCTATCGCATAATCGGCAGCTAAAATTCGCGGGCCCTCCCATTTTCCGGAATTGATTTTATCACGCAGTCTTGTATCTAAGTGACCTAAACCGCCGACAGCTCGTATTGTAGTGACACCTGATAATAAATCCTGCATGGCATATCCTTGGCACATTTTTAATACTAAGGCTTGAGACAGAGCCGAAGAAAGAGCAATTTTCGCTAATTGATTGGATTTCATCGGTTTGTTTTGCGGTTTTCCTCCGGCAGGTAAGTGCACATGTAAATTGATTAAACCGGGCATTAAATATTTACCGGTTAGATCAATTACTTTATCGGTTTTAGTTGTTGCGATCTTTCCAATCTCAACGATTTTGTCATCTTCGATTGCTACATCGGTATTAGGTTGAGCAATCATATCTTTTGTTCCGTCAAGTAATGTACAATTCTTAAAAACAGTTCTCATAATTTTTGTAGCATAAATATCTCTTGTATCTATGACATGTCCTTTCCTTGTAAATGGTTGAAGATATTATACTCCACATGTTTAATTTAATAAACACAAATATTTTTCAATGTATTTGCAGAACTATAATAAGTGAGGATTAATATTGAATTGCAAGGTTTATGCAAAATTTAACTAAAGATTATCGAAACCGCTTGCACGGGAAATAAGGAGATGGTAATATGTAAGAGATGTAAATCAGGAGGAAACAATAAAT
>JAUNFB010000093.1 GCA_030525245.1 Erysipelotrichia bacterium | reverse complement strand
GGTCAGCAGTTCGATTCTGCTTAGTGGCTCCATAAAAATATAAGTAAAACGGGAAGAAAAGAATGGGAATATTTAATAGATTAAAAAGATTAATGGCTCCACAAGAACAAACGCAAGAAGAAAGAAAAAACATTTATGAGAAATTAGGATTAGTACAACCATTTACTGTGTTAGCAGGTGGACAATTTAATGCGTTTATCGGCGAACTATCGGAAAATAAGAATGGAAGATTACATCAAACAGAACAAGAAGCGCTTGAGGAACTATGGAATGCGGCGGGAATTGACTTAGGTGGTACAGGAAACAATCTTTGGAATCTAAAAAAAGGTACATTTGAATTATATAATAAAGATGGAATTCTGATAAGATATGAAAAGAAAGATGCAGAAGTAAAAGATAAATACTCTAGTGATAATGCAAGAACGAATTTTGTATATACATCTAAAGATGGTAATTTTGTTATTAACCAGAATGATAGAAATCAAAAGGTGTTTTTAGTTTATGTTTCAGAAGGTATAACAGAAAGATTGCTAATGGCATTAAGAGAAGCGGAAATAGAAGCTTTAGACTTAGATATTGAAAGAACACAAGAAGAGAGTATAGAGAGAGCGGTCAGAAATAATAATTTAGCAATTGAAACAAAAAAAGAACCAAGTCTTCAAGAAAAGTATAAAGTTGAAGGAATTAAGAGTGAACCAAGGAATATAACTAACAGCACATTTAGTAAAGACGATGATGGAGGAAGATAATATGGAGAACTGCTTATTTTGTGAATGGAAAGATGAAAAAGAAAAAATAATATTAGAAAATGAATATGCATTTGCTAGATTTGATGAATTTCCAGTAAGTAAGGGACATATCCTTTTTATGACTAAAAGACATGTTACAGACTTCTTTGGAACTACAGCAGAAGAGAAAAAGGCAATATTTGAATTAATGGATCAAGCTAAGGAAATGATTGATGAAAAATACCATCCAAATGGATATAACATAGGTATGAATTGTGGACAAGCTGCTGGACAAAGTGTAATGCACGTACATGTTCATTTGATTCCAAGATATGACGGAGATGTTGAGAATCCTAGAGGTGGAATTAGAGGAGTAATTCCTAAAAAGCAAAGTTATTAATTATATAAACATTAACGAGATGATTGAGTATTTAATCATCTCGTTAATAGTATGTGCCTCTGTTTCAATCAATGAAATATTACATTAATAGTATAATCATATATTGCTATACCAATAACTGACAAAAAGAAAAAATTGATATACTTACAAAAATATGATATAATATAATATGTAGACCATTTTAGCAAAGATCTCCAATTTTAGTTTGGCATCATTGGGATCACATCAAAGAATTTTTAAGGAGGAATAAAAATGGCTAACTACACAAGCATGCAACAACTCATTGAGGATTCTGTTCAAGTAACAGAAGGAATGACTGTGGTTTATTCACAGTCCAACAAGGAAGAGAAGGTTGACTATGTGATGAAAAGCATTCCGAAGTTCAATGGTCGCTATGCGACGAAAAACTCAACGGTTGCTTTCATTTACGATGGTAAGTTCTTTGTAACGCCTTATACTATCTTTGTTGTGAGAGCTCTGAGAGCCAACGGCTTGAAAGAAGAAGATTTTAGCGTACCCTTCAGCAAGTATGACTATCCTAAGGGAGAAAGAGAAAAATGGGAAGCCCTTTGGGATAGGGCAATCAGAAACAGGAAGGATAATTTTCGGACTGATTGCATCGCATTTTGCGAGCAGCATAATGTTGATGCAATCAGCGAGAAAATTCTGAACAATTGCTTTGAGATGCCGGAAGAAGGAGTTGAGGTAAAACATCCTTATTATGAGGATTGTTATTATCCGATTGTCAGAGGAAATTACTTTGACTGCATTGCGGCTGAAAGGCTGGGAACTTATTGTACCAATAATGGCAAGGTTGTGTTTGTGTACGTTGATGGACGTACCTATGTAACCAAGGGATACAAGATTGTTTCTGAACTTATCAAGGCGGGATATAGAGAAGCGCCGTTGTTCGTACCGTTTTCAAACGGAGAAGAGATTAAGGATGAAACTTTGAGAAAAAAGTGGGAATCCATTACTAAGTGAGTTAGTCATTTTTCGAGATAAGCAATGATTATCTTGAAACAAGAGAGTTGGCTTAGGCTGACTCTCTTGTTTTTTAGAAAAAATTGAATGTACTTGTAAATATAAAATCCTTTTGATATAATTGAAAAAATGTGTAAAATTGAATATCAATATTTACAAGAAAAGAGGTAAATTTTATGAAGGCTATTGAAGTAAAACACCCATTAATACAACACAAGGTTGCTATACTAAGAGATAAAAGAACTGGAACAAAAGAATTTAGGGAATTGGCAGAGGAGATTGCAATGTTACTATGCTATGAAGCAATGAGAGACGCAGAGCAAGATGAGGTAGAAGTAGAAACTCCAATAACAAAAACAAAGGCAAAGAAGATTAATGAAGACAGATATGCATTTGTACCTATTTTAAGAGCAGGACTTGGTATGTCGAATGGAATAACAAAAATAATTCCTAATGCTAAGATAGGAGTAATAGGACTATACAGAAATGAAGAAACAATGGAACCAGTAAAAT
>JAUNFB010000092.1:320-2632 GCA_030525245.1 Erysipelotrichia bacterium | reverse complement strand
TGCCCCTAACTACTTTATATAGAGACATCATACCCATTAATTCATTTGATATTAAAAGATTACCAGCATTTAACCATGTAACAGTTCCAATGCCAGTTAATTTCTAACCATTAAGCATTTCGTCAATTTCGCCAACAATTTTCTATGGTCTTAATTTAAAATTGCCTAAATTCCAATGGTCAGGATGACACAAAACACAAAAAACTAAATTGCAATCTTTAAACTCTGGATTTTTTGCGTTGGGCTTAAAATTATCCATAAGCACAAAAACATAAATAGGACATTCGGGAGTAATTTGTAAATAAGGAACTAATTTAATTTGATTGTCAATCATCGATAGTTTTTGTTCCATAGTTAAATTTTTAGCTTTCAAACAATCTTTTTGCCTATAATATAATAATTTACACAACTCATCATTTTCCAACATTTTTTTTATAATAATAGAATAATCTTTTTCAGTAGCCAAAAAACTTGATTTAGGGAAAAAATCCTTTCCAACTTTCATATTCCTTTTCCTCCTAAAAAAAAATAGGGGAGATACATATTAGTATCTCCCCTATATTGTCAATTAAGGTACATTTTCTCCAGCGACCTCTTTACCAAATCCATCTTTATCTTCAACAATCTGAATTGCCGCAATAACCTTCTTCGTCTTATTAAAACGAGTATACTCTGGGAATGCGTCCAAAGTAAAGGTGAAAGTAGAAGGATCACCGGTAGGCGCCATTGTAAAGGTAAAATTAGACTGCACCTTACAGTTTGGAACAATAAATTCTGCAGGGTAGTCATCACCAGTAGACTGATCACGCCACAAAGTGGAACCTTCAAGATAATAAGAACCACCGAACTTACCAGCTTCAATATCAATCTGCTTTACACCGGACTCAGCCTTAACATAGTAGTCAACATACACAATAGGATTGTAGCCTGTCTCTTCCTCAGTCTTGAGCTTATAATTATTAGCATCAAGAGCGACAAACTTATCAACGCCAGTCTTGTGTGCCTCATTATATTTAGTAACAGCACTATCAATCAAAGTCTGCACACCAGTAATAGTCTTTCCAGTTGGCGCGGTAGGCGCACCATTTCCGCCGAACAGAATTCTCAACGGAATCTTGTCTGCGTCAATGGAGCCGTCTTCCTTCATGATCATCAAGTACATTTCTGCACCATTTTCAACAGAAGGCACCTTCTCCAAAACAATTGCATCATTTTTAACTTCAACTTGCTGCGTGGTATGAACATAAATTGGTTCGCCATCAGTAGCATCCATTAAACCGGCACCAGACAAAATTGAGAAGCTTTCTGGACTAATCAAAGCATCTTCCATAGTAAACGTAACCGTGCGGTCACCTTCCCAAGCGACCAAACGTGGGTTACCCTTACCACCCTGAGCATATACTGTCGTAGCTTGACCTTCCAAGCTAGAAGTCTTTAGTGATTCAAAATACATTACTGGCGCATTCTTTTCAAGGTACAACTTACCGAACCAGCCGGGCGCACGCTTTTTAAGAACAACGTCGCAAATTTCACGAACACCAAATTTCATGAGTGTTTTCCTCCTTTAAAAATTAATGAATGTTTTTCATCCAATCATCAGGTTTAGAATCAGGCTTACCGCCAGCTAAACGTGATTTTATATCTAAATCCCACCCAATATATAAGCTATATCTTTCTATTAAATCATATAGCTAATACACTGTTAAGTCTAAACAATCCGTTAAACTCATAGATTCTAAACCCACGGTGAGAATAGAAACATATCTTGATAAAATACTCGAATTTTTTTCACCCTTCGCTCGCATTGTTTTTGCGCGAGCAGCCATTAGTTTCGCAGCAATTTTAGCAGCGCGCTCGCCTTTTGGGTTAAATCCAGCATTCTATCCGCCAGTTGTATTATTTAATCCACTAATTTCTTGAATAATTTTTTTTAATACCTCAAAATTAGTATCATTAACCATAAAATTATGCTGTGTATTGGGATTATTAAAAAAAAGACCATTCCCAAGCGGACTAAACTATACAACATAATCAGGAAAGAAAAGCGTCAAAATAGATAATATCAAAGACTTTTTGTCTATTGATGATTTTTCATCTTTTTCGCTTATCAATGCCATAAATATCTAAAAATCATTCATATTAGATAATCCTCTTATGGCCTCGTTTTCCTAATTTTTAGCAACGATAATATCTTTATTAAAACAAAACATCTAAACCCCGAAAAAGTATTCCTCTTCTCCGATTAAAGCAATTTCTTTAATTTTAGGTTGATGAATTGTTGTCTATAAATCGGGAATTGGAATATCAATACC
>JAUNFB010000092.1:0-272 GCA_030525245.1 Erysipelotrichia bacterium | reverse complement strand
TATATTAAAACAAAGATTCAACAACGATTGTTTTTTCTAACATCCCATAATGTAGAATATAAGAACCGCTAATCATTGCTGTCCATGTGACATCAATCGAGCCATCTTCTAATACATTATATTTTAACACATCTTTAATTTCTTTGTTATTAGAAGCTGGTAACGTAATAGACCACTTTAAATTCGGCGGGCCAATTACAGTATAATTTTGTTTTGTTAAAGGTTTAATAAAAGTATTGCCTATAATCTGGTATTATTCTGTTTCTTGCTCT
>JAUNFB010000039.1 GCA_030525245.1 Erysipelotrichia bacterium | reverse complement strand
AATCGAATGACACATCTTGAGATACCCAACAATATCTTTAACTAAGGGAAACGGGAAAATGCATGCCTGACTATGACATTATAAACAATTTATGCAATGAATTAAAAATCACGCTTTCCGAATTAATGGATGGCGAAGAAACCGAAAACAACAGTGTAAGAGTTTATGATGACCAACAAATTCTCGATTTATTAAGAAGAACGCAGGAATTGGAAAAGCAAAAAATCACAATGACAGGCGTTATTCTTATCATTATGGGTGTCGCCTTACAAGCATTATCACATACTTTGGGTGGTTCAGATGTCAAAGACTTTTTCTCCGGAATTCTTTTAGGGTTATCTATCGCTGAAATGTTAGCCGGAATTTATGTCATAGGCAAAGAAGTCATAAGAAAATAATATGACAGTAATAAATTATGATTAAAAAAATGTCACGATGATTGTTAGAATTTTTTTGTTTATTGTAGGCATTGCGAACATATGCATGGGATATAACTGTACAAAGCAGACTTTAATCTATTCCGGTATAACGCTCATTATTATTGCCTTCCTGTTGTCTTCCGTAACAAAAAACAGTCACTAAATTTAAAAAGTCGAGAGTTCACTTCAATGTCATGTGAACTTTCGACTTTTATCATTTATTAATCAATCCGTATTTTATTAAAGCATGTTCAATGCCGTTTTCATCAACTGAATAAGTAACATAATCGGCAACTTTCTTTACTTCTTCATCGGCATTCCCCATCGCTACTCCTATTTCAACAAAATCCAACATTTCAATATCATTTTCCCCATCTCCGAAAGCCATGGTTTCTTCTTGGCTTATATTATTAATTACCAAATAATCCTTTATACCTGCAACTTTTCCCGAATCTGCGGAAATAATATCGTAAGCATATTCATTCCAACACGTAATTTTACAAGATGGTAATAAATCAATTAGATTTTTCTCTTGTTCGCTGCCTATAAAAGCTACTGCTTGATAAAAATCATTACCGCTATATTCTTTAACAGGCGGTATTTCCGAGGAAATAGCTTTTTGAGCCTGTTCTACTTTTTTATCGACAAAATTAATATACATTTCTTGTTGCTCAATCAACATAATTACAATGTTTTTTTGTTCAAACAAGTGCACCAATTTATCTTTATCCGAACCATTTATCGCTTTGCAAGAAATAATTTTTTTGTTTTCATCTAAATTTATTTGACCGTTCAAGCAAATATAACCATCAAATCCAATATCTCCAACCGGCAATCGTTCCAGTTCCGATAATGATCTCCCGGTAGCTATCACTGTCTTTATTCCGTTATCTTTTAATTTCTTTAATGATTCTCTCGTGCTTGCGGATACCCCAAAGTGTTTATGAGAAAGCAATGTGCCATCAATATCAAAAAAAACAACCTTTATCATTTTATAAACCTTACTTGTGCGGATGATACAATTTCTTAGTTTGATATTTTGGTTCGCAGGTAACCATCACCCCTAATTTCCTCAAAGTATCACTATCGACAGTTGACAGGATTACCGTAGAATGTAATTGAGCATTTTTGAGTTTTGGCAAAGCTGAAATAGCTTGATAAGCAGCAGGATTCAATTGAGCACTGATAGTCAAAGCAATTAAAACTTCGTCAACGTGTAACCGCGGATTGTTATTGCCTAAATACTGTACTTTTAATTCCTGCACAGGCTCAATAATATTCGGAGATAAAAGCATTGTGCCATCAGGTATATTACACAAATATTTCAGCGTGTTTAATATTGCTGCACTGGCAGCTCCCAACAGTGGTGAATTTTTCCCGACTTCAATATGTCCGTCATCAAGCTGAATTGCGACTGCCGGACCATTAGTCTGTATTCCCTTTTCTATAGCCGCACTTACCACCGGACGATCATTGGTAGTAATACCGGCTTTATTCATAATCGCCAGAATTTTATTCAGCGAATTATCATCGGTAAGAGCCAAACGGTGATCGACTTGAATTTGGTAATAACGTCTGATTATCTCATCACATCCGGATTTGCGAGCTAAATCATCATCTTTAATGCAATAACCGATCATATTCACACCCATATCTGTAGGAGAATAATAAACATCATCACCGGTAATTTGATGTAAAATACGAGCTAATACGGGAAATATTTCCACATCACGATTATAATTCACGGTAGCGATATTATATTTTTCCAAATGAAAAGGATCGATCATATTAACATCATCTAAATCCGTCGTTGCAGCCTCATAAGCTAAATTAATCGGATGCGATAAAGACAAATTAAAAATAGGGAAGGTTTCAAACTTGGCATAACCGGCAATATTATGCCTTTTATATTCATGATACAATTGACTTAAACATACTGCCATCTTCCCTGATCCCGGTCCCGGTGCGGTAACTACCACCAACGGTCTTTGAGTTTGAACATAGTCATTTTTCCCATAACCCTCATCGGAAACAATCAAATCAATATTATTAGGATAACCTTCAATAGCATAATGCAAATACACCGGTATATTCATTCGTTCCAATTGTTTTTTAAAGTTGTCTACAACAGGCAAAGAAACATACTGAGTAATCACAACCGAACCGACAAACAAATCAATATTGCGAAATGCATCAATCAAACGCAAAACATCTTGATCGTAAGTAATATTCAAATCGCCCCTCTTTTTGCTTCTTTCAATATCATGAGCATTTATCGCAATGATAATTTCCACTTTTTCTTTCAATGAAGTCAACATTTTGACTTTCATATCCGGTTCAAACCCTGGTAGAACCCTTGAAGCATGATAATCATCAAATAGCTTACCGCCGAATTCCAAATACAATTTATTATTGAAACGATTAACTCGTTCCATTATTTTTTCCGACTGCATCTTAATATATTTATCACTGTCAAATGCTATTTTTCCCATCTTCTCTCCTCCAAATTTTAAAAATAATATTAAAATTGTATCACGATTTATTTATCATCCACTATAAAAGATGATATTTTTTTAAAGCCTTAACGATCCCATCGTTGACTGCTGCATCCGTTACATAATCGGCAACTTTCTTTACAGAATCAAAGCCGTTGCCCATAGCTATAGATATACCGGCACATTTAAGCATCTCAACATCATTATCGCTGTCCCCAAAGGCCATTGTTTCTTCCGGAGAAATATTTAAAACTTTAGTTAAAGCCAATAATCCATCCTTTTTGCTTTTACCCTTTTTATCCAAATCATAAAGTATAAAGCCACCATCTATTACATCCAATCTCTCATCAAATTCTTTTTTAAAATTATACATTTCTTCTTTGGAACATATCAAAGCACCGGAAGTCGGTAATTGAGAATCATCGGGATTTTCATAAGGATACAGTAAATTTGTCGATTGAGCTATCTCATCATAATTATTAAATTCACTGTAAACATAACTCGCCTGAGCAAATTTCCAAAATAAGCCTAATTTATTTTCTTTACAGTATTTTGTTACCATGACAAAAGTCTCTTTATCAATCAAAGATATATCAATTATATCGCCTTGACTGTCACAAACTATTTGACCGTTGGCTCCAATATAATAATCAGGATTTATTTGACCTTCTATAGCTTTTATTCCATATGGCATTCTGCCAGAGGCAATAATAATTTTGATTCCCTTTTGTTGTAATTGTTTTATTGCGACAATTGCCGAAAGTACCACCGGCTGATTAATTCCGGCAGTCAATGTGCAATCAACATCAAAAAATACAGCTTTTATACTCATAACAACTCCTAATAAATTTCCCGGTAATATATGACCTCATAGCCGTCTTGATAAAAACTGCTAAAGTCCTGTTGGTAAACAATTTCCCGATAATAGATTTCATCATATTCAACAGATAATTTCATCTGTAAATCGGTAAAAGAAACTCGATAAACAACCTGCTCTTTATTCTCTTTTACGAACAACAAATCACCGTAATTATTCAATATCTCCTTGAAATCATTGGGATAAAGATATGTATGATTACTTTCTTTGGCATTTATTAAAGTATAACCTTCATCGCTGACCAAATAGACATTTTGATTGATAACCGCAAAATTTAGATAGTTACTACTGTTGACTCTTTCTCTTTTCACCAAAGAAAAATCACTTAAATCGTAAATATACAGAAAATTAGAATAATCCAACATATAAAAATAACTGTCATCATAAGCATAAGCGCACAAATAACCTTGCAACGGTGTTTGAACACCTAAGCTGTCTACAGTATATGCCTGTCCGTTTTGATAAGTAATATAACTGTCATCATCATTATAAACGATTAAACTGCCGCAAACATTTTTTAATTTTTCAGCCTCTTTTAAAGTATGAATATCTATTCCCATATAATTTTGGCCATCCATACTATAATAAAAAATCCCTTTGGAATAATAAAACTTCTGAGAAAAATCGATTTCTTTTTCAGCCAATACTTTATTTTCGTTATCCAAAAACAAAACCTTCTCCGTTTTATTGTCACTTATGACCGCAATCCTGGCAGTATCTATTCTTTTTGGCGAACAGCCACCGAATATACATGCCAAAAATAAACTGATTATAATCAGCTTCTTCATCTTTTTTTCCTCCTGAATACCTGCAAAAGAAAATCAGCGGTCGTTTCTATTTGTTCTTTGTCAAATAATTTTTGGCTGTCTTGACGACTGCTGGTATGATAGTAAGGCATCATTTTCCATAATGCTTCAATATCAGCTTTGGCAGTTAAATCCATCATATAAGTTACATTTATTTGTTCAACCAAATCAAAATCAGACAGTTTATAGCCACTTTCCTCGTTGTAATACGGATTAGCATAAACCACCTCTTTTAATTGGTATAAATGCTTTTCCCCGGGAGTAACAGCTATTAAACAACCGTTATCTTTGATTACCCTGGCAAATTCAGCGGAACTATACGGACAAAAAACACTCATAACTCCCTCTAAGCTGCTATCTGTTAACGGTAAATTGAAAACACTGGAAACAAAGCAATCGGCTTGAGGACATTTAGAAGCTGTCATAGATACCCCTTTTTTCGAGATATCGGTAGCTAAATACTTATATTGCTGTTTGCTGTTTTGAATTAAATAACGCAAATAATATCCTGTACCGCATCCGGCGTCCAAGATCGTACATCCTGCCGACAAATATTTATTAAACATATCTGTGATTGCCTGAGATAAATTTTGATAATAACCTTTAAGCAAAAAAGAATCACGACACAATAATGATTGTGCATCATCTCCGGGGTTCGAACTGTGTTTTTGATTTGCAAGCAACAAATTTACATAACCTTTGGCAGATATATCGTAACAATGACCGTTTTCACAAAAATAACTTTGACCCTTACGAGTCAAATCCCCCCGGCATTTAGGACAACATAACATTTTATCACTCCTATCAAGCATTATTTTACCATAAAAAAGATGGATTATTATCCATCTTATAAAGCTTTCTCCAAATTAATATATTCTACTTCCGTAGGCGTTTCTCTTCCGAACATAATCGCCAATACTGTTGCACTTCCGGCATTATCATCCATGCTTTCCACAATACCTTCAACATTGGCAAATGGTCCACTTAAAATCTTTACGCGATCGCCGACTTGGAAATCAACAACAACTTTCTTTTCGCTCTGTCCGATCTGTTGCAATACTGCTTCCATTTCTTCTTCGGGAACACTGTACGGTTTACCACCGCCGCCTGCCGAACCGATAAGCCCTGTTACTCCCGATGTATTACGAACGACATACCAAGCCTCATCCGTCATATTCATTTTTACAAACAAATATCCCGGGAAAAGATTTTTAATCTTTTTGACTTCCTTACCATTTTTGTAGTCTACTTCTTCTTCTTCAGCCACAACTATACGATCCAAGCAATCACCGAGACCCATCGCAGCCATTCTTTTTTCCAAACTCTCTTTTACTCTGTTTTCATGCCCGGCATAGGTATTAACAACATACCATTCTTTTTTCTCGTCCATTAAGCACCTACTCCGATCCATACTAAGAAACCTGAAACAATAAAGTCACACAGTACAAAGAAAATCGCAAAACAAATACAGAAAAATAATACCTTACCTGTGTTTGTCATCAATTGGCTAAACTTCGGCCATCTGATTCTTTTTGCTTCATTTACAATACCGTTAAAAAAATCCTTAATAACATTTTTCTTCGTAACATTCTTTTCTTTACTAGCAACCATATATGTTCCTCCTATTTAGTTTCCTTGTGCAATGTATGCTTACCGCACTTTTTACAATATTTCAATAATTCAAGACGACCGGCAGCATTTTTTCGATTACGAGTAGTTGTATAATTTCGAGATAAACACTCGCTACAAGTCAAAATCACTTTATCGCTCATAATAAAAAAACTCCTTTACAGTCTACTTAATTACTTTAGCACACCAATGGTTCTTAGTCAAATAAACAATGAATTTTTCTTTTAATTCTTTGCAGAGAATTATCAATTGTCTTGTTAGAACAGCCGATTTTGCCACTCATCTCTTTATAAGAATAACCTTGCAAACGCATTGTCAAAATTTTTTTATCAATTTCGTTGTCCAATAACTTATAAGCTTGTTTTTTTAAAGACTTAGCTTTTACAGCTTCTAAAGGGTCAACATGACAATCCGAAATCGTATCAATCAAGTAAAGCTCCTCACTGTCGCACAATTTCTTATCAAAGGATGCAGCATTAAACAGAACACTGTCTTTTTTAGAACTTTCCTTACGGATGATTGCTTTTATTTCTCTGGTTGTACAAAGATATACAAAATTTCCAAATCGCGTTCTCTTGTCTTCTCGATAATAATATAAAGCATTATTCAAGCCGATCAAATAAGCCTGATAGCACTCATCATAATCTAAAAATGACCAAGACGGTTTTAATTGATAAAATGTTTTATAAAAAATCGGCTGAAACTGACTGATTAACATCTGTAATGCTAATTCATCTTTTTGCCTTGCCATATATAAAAGTTCATACTCATTAAAATTCTCGATCATACTCCTCTACCGCTAAAGTGGGAAGCGTTGACTATAAATTTGATACAATAATATCGAACATGCCACCGAAGCATTAAGCGACCCGATATCGCTTTCCATCGGCAATTTAACTAAAATATCACAATTTTTCTTTACAAGAGGTCGCATTCCTTTACCTTCCGAACCAATCACAAGAACAAGAGGCATATTATAATCAACTTGTCGATAATCAACTGCCTTATGACAGTCACTGCCCACTATCCAATATCCTTTCTTTTTCAAATCGTTCAATGTCTGAGTTAAATTAGTTACTTTTGCTACCTTAACTTCATCAATTGCCCCGACGGAAACTTTGGCAACAGTGGCATTTAGTGAAACACTGCGATTTTTTTCGATAATAACCCCATCTACTCCCACACAAGCGGCAGTTCTCAAGATTGCTCCCAAATTATGCGGATCTTCTAAAGCATCCAATGCAACTAAAAGAGGGATTTTATTTTCAGCAATCCCGCCGATAATTTCATCAATAGTATAAGTCGGATATTCATCAATCACAGCCACATAGCCCTGATGATTTCCGCTTACTAATTTATCCAAAAATTTTCTATCAACATTTTTAACAATTATGCCTTGTTTTAATGCCAACATTTCAATAGTGTTATCTTGGCGGTTCTGTTGAATATATAGTTCTTTAATCGGTTTTTGTTTCACTAACAAACCATATACAACATTTTTTCCGTATATATATTGTGACATATTATCTCTCCCTGATTGTTTCAATTATTTCCCATACTTTCGCCATTTTCTCTTCTTCATTATTTAAATACCAATGTCCCCATACGGCTTCAAAACCCGTTGAAATTTTATATGTAATAATATCAGTATTTTTAGGAGCATTATGACTTTTTTGATTACGGGCTCTCTTAAATATATCTGTCTCTTCAATATTATAAATGCCGTTTTCGATTAAATATTTACTTAATTTAGCTTGAAAGCGGGCGCTACAAAACTCGGCAACCTGTTGTTGTAAAATGTTGACCTGTTGATATTTGTCAATTAATTTCCTTTTAACATACAAATTATAATGAGCATCACCGATAAAAGCTAAAACCAGCGGTTTATACCTTTCTTCCATGACTTATAATACTTTCGCCTCTATAAGCATCGCTCTGTATTTATCGGCATTAACAAAATCCTTTTGAGCTTTAGCTTGAGTCCACTTATTATAAATATCTTTATCTTCAGCAGTTAATATAACTTTTTCCGGTTTTATACCCAATATATTTAACATCGCGATAATCGTATTGTAATATTTTCCGACTTGACTATATTCAATCTGCTTGGTTCTTAAAGTTTGATTCAACAATTTGACAGTATCAAATATTACTTTATAAGCATTCGGTGTATTCAAGTCATCACTCATAGCATCTAAAAATTCTTGATATTTCTCTTTGTCGATTTCTGAACCTAAATCCTTTTCGGCCAATTGACTGTTTACTTCCGCCTGTTTCAAAGCAATTTCAATTTTGTTCAGTTCTGTCTTACAAGCCGTTAAATTTTCCTCGGAATAAATCAATGTATCACGATATTTGGCACTCAAAAGCAACCATCTGGTCAAATTTGCGCCATTTTCAGCAATAACATCCTTAGCCCATTGGGTATTGCCTAAAGACTTGCTCATCTTTCCTCCGGAAGTTTCTAACATACCGTTGTGTACCCAATAATTAGCTAAATGATGATGGTTTACACATTCGGACTGAGCCACCTCATTTTCATGATGCGGAAATTTTAAATCCTTACCGCCGCCATGAATGTCGATCATTCCATCACCGAATTCCTTGCCGATCATAACAACACATTCTGTATGCCAACCCGGTCTGCCTTGTCCCCATGGAGAATCCCATTTAATTCCTTCAGTTGTTTTTTTCCACAAAGCAAAATCCAGCGGATTTCTCTTTTGATGATTTTCTTCAATACGAGCCCCGGCCAACAAATCTTTTAATTGTTGATGAGACAATTCTCCGTATTTATCATCGGAATCAACACTGAAATAAACATCGCCGTTAACTTCATATGCCGAACCGTTATCCACCATTTTCTTAATAAAAGCAATGATATCATCCATTGTTTCCGTAACCCGCGGGGTCGCATCCAAAGGGATAACATTCAATTGTCTTCTAACTTCATTATAAGCATCTATATATCTTTGAGCGATTTCTTTTTCACTGACTTTTTCCTCTAATGCTTTATTAATAATTTTATCATCGACATCGGTGAAATTAGAAACCATCTTTACCTTATATCCCAAAGCCTCCAA
Organism: Erysipelotrichia bacterium; assembly: GCA_030525245.1. GTDB lineage: Bacteria > Bacillota_I > Bacilli_A > Erysipelotrichales > Erysipelotrichaceae > UBA1783. The sequence goes on along the minus strand of JAUNFB010000039.1, from coordinate 2,841 downwards.
GGTTCTTCTCAAAGTATCAAAAACAACTATCGGTCGGGCATTTCCGATGTGAGCATGATTATATACAGTTGGTCCGCAAACATACATGCTTACTTGACCTTCTTTTATCGGTTTAAATTCTTCTACCTTTAATGAATATGAATTATAAATTTTCATAAAAACACCTCGCTCAAACACAAAAATTATAGCACATAATTTCCCCGGGTGTATGTTATAATATAAAAAAATATATACTGAAAGAAAGGAATACAGGACACAATGAAAATATTAGTATTCGGCTCACTTAATATCGACCATAATTATCAAATGCAACATATCGTATCAGAAAAAGAAACAATTTTCGCCCATAAATACTCTTTAGCAGCCGGCGGAAAAGGTTTAAACGCTTCTATCGCTTTAAGTAAAAGCGGTGTGCATGTGTATTTAGCCGGCAATATCGGCAATGATGCCAAGATTTTAGAAGACACTTTAAAGGAATTTAAAGTTGACACAACCTATCTCAATAAAGTAAATGAACCTAACGGTCATGCCGTTATACAAATTGACGAAAACGGAGAAAATGCTATTTTTATTTACGGCGGCTCAAATCAAAGCATCCAAAGAGATTATATTGATGAAGTCTTAAATCACTTCGAAAAAGATGATTTATTGATAATGCAAAACGAAATAAACGATGAAGCCTATATCATGCACAAAGCCAAAGAAAAAGGGTTACAGATATTATTAAATCCATCACCGTTCGATGAAAAAATCCTGACCTACCCGTTGGATTTGGTCGATTATATCTTTATCAACGAAGTAGAAGGCGAAGGATTTACCGGCGAAAAAGAACCGTTAAAAATATTAGAAGCATTAAAGAAACAGTATCCGCACGCCAAAATTATTCTGACTTTAGGAAGCAGAGGAGCATATTATCAAAGTCATACTGACAGAATATTCCAATCGGCTTTCAAAGTAAAAGCTGTCGATACAGTAGGAGCCGGAGACACTTTTATGGGTTATTTCTGTAGCGGATTAAGTCAAAATATGTCGATTGAAAACTGCCTCAAATTAGCAAGCAAAGCAGCAAGTATAACTTGTTGTCGTCAAGGTGCAGCGGCTTCCATTCCGACAATTGAAGAAATCGAACAAAAATATCAAGACTGATGTACAGCTACTTTAATTGCTTACGATAAATATGTATTTTAAAAAGCCCTTTAACGGGCTTTTTAACTGTCTATCTTTTTATTCAATTGTAACAATTTCATTGTTCAGCATTTGTTTTATATACTGTCTGGCGGCATTAAGCATAGATTGATCAACAATCATAACACTATATGTTTGACCGCTACTTTGTCCCATCGCATAACTTGTCTCATACGAACCATAACCGCTTAAACTATATTGAACAATATTCCAAGTTGCCATATCATCGAGTTGCATCTGTACCAATGCATAAATCTGATCGGTAGATATATTAGTTACAAATGTGCCGTCAATGGCTTTAAACAAATCATCAATATGCGTTATTGTTTCAACTGTTGTCAGTTTTTTAATCATAGCTTTTAGAACTATGGCCTGATGCATATTTCTGCCGACATCACCAATGTTGGTTCCGTCTTCCTTAATATAATATCTTTCTCTGGAATATCCCAAAGCTCCGGGACCGTCCAAATGAATCAATCCCTGCTCAAACTTCTGTAAATAATTGTACGCTTTTTGGTCATTTTCATCCCAATACATGCAGTACTCACTTTCGAAATAATACGGGTTATCCACATCTATTCCGCCTATAGCATCAACAATATTAACCAATGAAGCAAAATTAATTCGTAAGAAATAATTTATATCAACATCCAAAAAGCGACTTACAGTCTTAATCCACGCATCATAACCATATATTGAAGCATGAGTCAATTTATCCATACAGTTATAGTTACCAAACAAAGGTACATAACTGTCACGAGGAATAGTAATGATCAAAACTTGTTTCGTATTCGGATTAACGACAACCAACATTTGAACATCTGTACGTCCGATATCGCCGGTATCTTCTGCCATCTTGTTAACCCATGTATCATTGCCACCGACTAAAACAACAAATGGTTGTGTGGTAATGTTACCTATATCTGTCGTATTAAAATCAAGTTTGATCTGTTGAACACAAGTATATACCGTTAAAGTATCTGTTTTAAAATCAAGAAAATCTGCATTTTCGGAGATGATAGATACATATGTTTCATTAATCATTATGGCATCGACTTCCTTATTATATAAGGCTTCGGTCAATGTATAAATATCGGGATAATCTTTGGTAATTACTCCTTCACCTTCAAATTCGCGATTAATAACTTTAACAGCATATTCTTGATACTCCTGATCCAATTCCGTTTGAACACCAATTGTTTTTCCTTCCAAATCCGTTATTTTTTCATATCCCGAATCCTTCAAAACATAAACATTAATCATCAGCTGTCCTTCATCCGGAATAGGAGTAAATGTACGTTCCAACTGGCCTTTAATAGACGGTAAATATGTATTGGCGATTATCAATACTACTGACAAAATCGCACAGATAATACTCTGCAAAATCTTATTCAGATTTGTAATATTAGGCAAGAAAGCAATAATGCCAAAAAATAGACAAAATCCGCCAAGACCGTATAAGCACAATTTGATATATTTTGCCGGTAAAAATGTATAGCTGCTTACCAAAGAATAAGTACGGTAAGACAGATATATTGTAGCCAACATAATTAAAACGGAAATTATATAAACAACAATATGAGGCTTCTTATATCTTCTTTTTTTGTTAATTTTTTTCTCCTGTTGATCTTCAACATTAAATTCGATGGCATCCTT
>JAUNFB010000091.1 GCA_030525245.1 Erysipelotrichia bacterium | reverse complement strand
CTTTCAAAAATAGGATATCTATAATAAAAGGCTATGCTTGTCAAACACGACAAATAGAGGCAACCTGTTCCAGTTCCCCTTGAAGTCATATTTGATTTGCATAGCCTATTGTCTTTATAAAATTTGTCCCTCGGTTAATATCTATGTATCTCTACCCCTCTCTATAAAAACACTTGCCCCAAATTAAGACTTGTGTTTTTTCTAGTTAACTACATGATATATTATATCATGTAGTTAAACCGTTGTCAAGAGGTTTAACGAAATATTTTTAACTCTTTACTATTTTAATTTTTCTTAATATTTGTATCTTTATCATTATTTTTGAAGCGAAAAATATTAGCCTCCGAAAAATATGCCCTCATAACATCAAAAACACTGTAAGATTGGTACTTTTCATATCTTTATCGAAAACATTTTTGTATTTCAAAAGCATCGAAAAATTGGGCTTTTTCAAAATTACCGAAAACAACCGAAAAATGTACAAAAGCACCGAGAAATTGGCACTTTTTGACTTTTTCTGAAAAACACCGAAAAGTGGGGTCTTTTTACCTTTTGAAAAATCGGTTAAGGCTCAATGTTTCGGTAGTTTAAATTTACACATGATATCCTGAATTGGGATTGCAACTAAAAAGGGCGTCGCGTTTTGCTACACCCTCGCTCTAAGTTCAACTTAGCCCGTTGAAAAATGTGGCTCTGAAGGTGGTGTGCTTTAATTAACGTAACGCCGAAATACAAATAGGCAAGCTTAAAAGTAACATTTTGTTACTTTTGAAAACAGAATAAACGCCGTTCTAAGGTCACAAAACACGACTTTAGAAAACAGAGGACGTAACGAATTGTTACGCCCTTGATAACTAAAAAAAACGAGTGTTACAAGTAGTTAATAATACCGTCGTTTTAAACTACGGTATTCACCACTTAAATCCCGAAAAAGCCCATAACTACTGACTTTTAAGTTGAATAATACCGTCATTTTAAATGACGGTATTCAGAAAAGTTAACACATGAGAAACAAAGTAAAAATCAAAAACTTCTTAAAAACTACTTGACAAAATAGCTGCTGATAGGGTAACGATTCGTGACTCCATCGTGTTCGCATTTTACAATATGGAAGATAGGAATACTATAGCGATTTGCGATAGTATTCTGTAACGATTCGTTATTGAATTCTATCGACCCTGACAGAACAATTTGTTCGTCAGCCCGACTACACGGTGAACGGTTCGTTCACCCACAAATAAAAACCTTGCTAAGAGTAAAAACCCAAAGCAAGGATTTATTTATCTGTTTGCGGGAACAACCGCCAAATCACAGCCGAGAGCATAGGCAACCTTCAAAAGAGTGTCAAGCTGTGGCATGGCTTTTTTACTTTCCAATCGAGCAATAACTGATTGTGTAAGGCAAGCAGCCTGTGCCAACTCTTTTTGTGTCATGCTTTTTATTATGCCGCTGTTCAATCAGTAAATCAATAATATTAGCACAGCTTTCAGGCATTCGGCATACCTCCCACAGGAACGCTGTCAATATAGCAACTGTCAGGGCAAAGATCAACCTTGTTGCTCCATACTTTGTTGCTGTCAACAGTCGGGTCAACGTCCCATGCTATGCAATGGGTATCGTCCACATAAACACGTCGAAAGTTCTCAGGCTTGATAAAAGGTTCAAACACTGTGCCTTTTTTGAGAAACGGGCGCATATCGTAAAGCCGCTTTTCGCCGTTGTCAAAACTGATAGTCAGTGTAAAATCATTATTCGGAACAACACCAGTAATTCTCTTTTTACCGTTTGCAAAGTATTCTGCCGCTTTGCGGTCAAACCCTTTTGAAAGATAAAATTCTACCGATTTCATCATGTTTTCACCTCCGAAAATAGCTTATCTGAGCGGTTCGATTACCCCTCAGCTGTGCCTATTCTTATAAATCAAAATCAGAATAAATATCAGAAATAAAACCGAAGCCATAAGTTCCTCCTAAATTCTCGTATAGTCATAATAAGCTCAAAAACGCCTCTAAAATCCATTTTACCATTTAACAACTAAAATTTCATTACAAAAATATCAAACGGGAAAATAAAAGCAAATATAAGGCAAATAAAGCTATATGACGGTGCATTCGTGGCTGTCAATGTAAATTACGCCTCGATATCAAGGTAAACAGCAGGAATAAAAGCAACCGATAATCAGTATATGCCTCTAACACGCTCAAAATTGCCCCTTAAACACGTTTTGCCTTTTAGACAACTAATTTAATTACCAAGCGATATAAATGCGAATTTGATATGATTTCAAGGTAAATAAAGCATAACGAAAGTTGATGTGACGAATCGGATGCGGCGTGAGTGTGTTGCTGGGCTGCCAGCTCTGCATTTTTCTTTGAAATTTTTCGCATATATAGTATTATAATTATATATAATAACTTGTTTATATGTAAGCGGTAGCTATTACATATCTTGTTTATATGTAGTTAAGAAGTTATTACATATAAGGTGGTGTTTATATGTAGTAACTACATATGCGTTGGTTATATGTAATAGCTTGTTATTACATATGTAGAAGATACTAAAATAAATCAAGTTATTACATATCATGCGTTGTTTATATGTAACAACTACATATTGAGTTGGTTATATGTAGTTACTACATATTTGTTGCT
>JAUNFB010000090.1 GCA_030525245.1 Erysipelotrichia bacterium | reverse complement strand
TATTAACTTTTTTCATTCCCGATTTGATCGAAAAAATGCCGAACATTAGCGAAAATATTTACTTGATTTATATTTTTTTCTTGTTAGATACAGTTGCTTCGTATTTTTTTACTTATCGAGTGGCAATAATTCAAGCGGATCAAAAAAATTACATTGTAGTTAAGACGGTTCAAACATTTAAAATCGTTCAAATAATTGTACAGATAATTGTACTTTATTTAACGCATAATTATTACTGCTATTTGATTTTGCAATTGACGTGTACGGTTTGCACTTATCTTTATTTGTTCTATAAATCAAAAAAAATGTATCCATATACAATAAGTCTGCCTAAGAAAAGTTTGCCAAAAGAGGAGAGAAAGAATATTTTTGACAATGTTAAAGCATTGTTTGTTTATAAAATCGGTTCAGTGGTATTAAACGGAACAGACAGTATCATAATTTCTAAATATTTAGGTTTGGTGGTTTTAGGCTTGTATTCTAATTATTTATTAATCATTAATGCATTAGCGCAGATACTCAGTCAGATATTCAATGCTTTTACCGCAAGTATTGGCAACCTTATTGCTCTTGATAAAAACGGCAAAAGCAAAGAAGTTTTTGATCAGCTTTTTTATTTTACTACTTTTGTATACTGTATTATTTCCATCTGTTTATATTTGTTATTTAATGATTTTATTAATATTTGGTTGGGAGAAAAATATCTTTTATCTGATTTCGTTGTTTTATCGATAGTGTTGCATTTTTACATTAACGGAACTCAGTTTGCTGCTTTTACCTATCGCCAAACTTCCGGTTTGTTCAAACAGTATCGTTGGAGTCCGATTGTTGCCTCAGTTGTAAATATTGTTTTATCGATAGTTTTGGCTCAAAAAATAGGATTGGCCGGTGTTTTTTTAGCAACAAGTGTTTCAAGAATTACAACTGCCGGATGGATTGATCCTCTTATTATTTATAAGAGGGTTTTCAAGGACAATGTATGTGAGTATTATGTCAAATACATCTTTTGTTTAATTAAAACATTTATTTTTGGTGTCATTTGCGGTTATGTAACGGCCTTTTTAACAGTAAACGATATTTGGACATTTATTTTAAAGGGCTTAGTGGTAGCTTTCTTGTCAGCATTGTTATTTTTAGGCAGCAGTTTTTATCAAAAAGAATTTAAACAGCTTAAAGTAATCGGATTGAATTTGCTAAAAGGGAGAGTAAAAAAATGATTAAAATAGCTTTCTTAACTAATAATTTGGATATCGGCGGTATTGAAAGAGCAATATTGAATTATCTTAAATATATTGATAAATCCAAGTATGAAATTACTTTATTCTTGGATCAAGGTGAGGGAATTTATTATAACGAAGTAGATAAACAAGTTGAAATTGTTAGTTTCAATATGTCCAAAAGTAAAAATATTATTTGGCGTAAGGCAATTAACTTTGCCAAACTGCTCTATTTTTCTTTGAAATATTATCATAAATTTGCTTTTGCGGCTTCTTTTACCACAACAGTTAAATCCAATACAATCTTAGCGAAAAGATTCTCAAAAAATAATGCTATTTGGTATCACGGCGATTATTTTGATAATTCAGTTCAGGCTGGTAAATTTTTACGATATTCACACTCTTTGAGCTATAAAAAAGTTGTGTTTGTTTCCGAATGCATAAAAAATAAATATTTGAGATATACCGACAGCAAGCAGGAATTGTTTGTGATCAACAATCCGATTGATTATCTTGACATGTTGGCGAAAAGCAAAATAGATTTAAATTTGAAAAAGAAAAAATTAACTTTATTAAATGTTGGCAGACAAGAAGAATATGCTAAAAGACTTTCCTATTTACTGATGGTTACAGCTCGCTTATTAAAAGAAGGCTATGATTTTGAATTATGGTTAGTCGGTTCCGGCCCGGATGAACTAAAGTATTATCAAATGATTGAAAAATTAAAAATAGAAAACAATGTGATAATGTTTGGCAAGCAGAATAATGTCTATCCTTTTTATAAACAAGCTGATGCTGTCGTATTAACCAGTTTTATGGAAGGAAATCCGGTAGTGTATTTAGAAGCAAAAGTAATGAATAAACCACTTGTTTCTACGAATGTAAGTGATGCAGCAAAGGAATTAAAGGGGTATGGAATTGTCTGCAACTGTGATCAGGAGGACATTTATCGCGCAATAAAAACTTTTTTAGATAGCGGCTATCGAATTGAGCAGCCATTTGATCCGGCATCCTATAACGATGAAGTAATGAAAAAACTTTATGAGGTGATATCTCTATGAACAAAGTAAGTATTATTGTTCCTGTTTATAAAGTTGAACCATATATTTTGCGATGTGTCGACTCTTTAGTGAATCAGACATATAAAAATATCGAGATAATATTGGTTGATGATGGTTCACCTGATAATTCTATAGACTTGGTAAAGGAAAATTATAATGATGAGAGAATTGTAATTGTCCGACAAAGTAATCAAGGTTCCGGGCAAGCTCGCAATAATGGTATAAAGAGAGCTGTCGGACAATACTTGTTCTTTGTTGACGGAGATGACTTTATAGAAGAAAATACCTTGGAATTGATGATTAACAGATTAGAAGAAGACAATTCTTCATTGGTTATATGCGATTACTACAAATATTTTACTGACGATGATTAAACAGCCGTAAATAATATTCCCAACTATGATAA
>JAUNFB010000089.1 GCA_030525245.1 Erysipelotrichia bacterium | reverse complement strand
ATTAAGATGGAAAAAGTTACCCAACCATACGGGGTGCGAATTTATGATTTGCGGGCGTATTTCTTTATAAAGGCTTACCGCTTCGCTTATCAAATTAAAATTCAATTCATCCGCAAGCTCTATCCGTCCCGATAAGTACATATTTCCGAGCATTGCCGTCACCATATTAAAAGCGGTTTCCTCTCCGTCAGCGGCAGCTATTCGCATAGCTTCCTTTTCTTCATCTGTAAAATTCAATAATCTGTTATTATATCTTCTGGGATATGGTGACGCCCATATTCCGCATTTTTCAGGCTGAATACACGCCAATGCTCCGCTTACAATAGCAGGCATATTATAATAAATTTCTTGGTCGCTTACACTTTGAAATTCAAAATGACTGAGTGTTTCGGAATCGCAACGCATTGCACCGCTGCCGCAATTCTCAATTATCAGACCCGGATGTTTCCGGTGGAGCTCGTCTATAAAGCTTAAGAATGCCTGCGTATTATCTTTAAGGGCTTCACTGAAACATAGTTCATCATCAATTCCTATGCCTACTGTTTGATTGTAATCGTTTTTTATCATACAGAGTCCAATATCGCACATGCTGTCAACGATATTGAATAAATATTTTTTAACTTCGGGATTTCTGAAATCCAAAAATGCTCTGTCACCGCCGATAACCTTTCCGTGTCTTTTTAAAAGGTATTCTTCCTTATAAAGTTTTTCATTGCGGCAACAAGCCTCAAATTCAAACCATATTCCCGGTTTCATATTTTTAGATACAATATAATCGAAAATTCCCTTTAAACCATACGGCTCAAAATGTTTCTCGTCAACTATCCATGAGCCAAGTCCGCGTTTATCTGCATAACCGCAATACCAGCCTGCGTCAATACAAAAATATTCGACACCCATATTTGAGGCGGAGTCAATAATTGAAATCAAGTCATTAGCTCTCGGTAAAGACCACAATGAGTTCATATAACAGTTATAAGAGACTGGAATAATATCATTTTCAAATCTGCAGCGGTTAATTGTGCGTTTGCTTGAATTCAGTTCTTTGACAGCATCTGAAAATCCGCCATTGCACATTCCGCAAATAACAGGAACTGCTTTATATGACTCGCCGCTTTTTAATTTATAATTCCAACCGTCGCAATTTTCACTTGCAGCAGTATTTTCAATATATATGTATCCGTCAGTCAATTCCTCCGCATAATTTCCCACTTCAATTTCCCAAGATGCGGAACTTAACATTTCCGAATAGTAACAACGGTTTTCTGTTGTATCCTCAACAATTATCAACGGATAGTATTTTGAAGTGCTCCACGAACCGGACGAGCCAATTCTATAGATTGAATTATTATTATTGGTTGAAACATTATAAATAATAAGTTGCGAAATATCCTGTTGAACCCATTGAAACTCACCTTGCCAACAATTTTTGCAGGTAAAAAACCACAATCGTCCACGCTGCGTCCATCCACCATTATCAGCAATATTTCTTATAACACCTGAACTGAAATGTGTAATTATAATTTCATTTTCAGAGCGATTTATAATCTCGTTTGTCAGTTTAACCGTATTATTTGAAACACGGGAAACTTTCGTAATAACCTCAATTTTGAATTCATTATTCACATATCTTAAAGTGTTATTGTTTTCACAATTTAAAAGCTTAAAATCCCTTTCGTTCAAAGATGTGGCTAAAATCGTGTTTTCCAGAAATCCGTAATTTTTACCCAAAATTGAAATATTAAAGCCAAACAACACAAATACACCCATTTCCAAAGCGTTTATATTAAAGTAATAATAACTAAACACGCACAGTATAGTCAATTTACATAAATAAGTATATACCGTGATTGAAAAAATGTAAATATACATAACGCACTCTTTATATACAAAATCGTTATTTTCCATTATTTCTCTTTTATTATATCTTGACTTTACAGCTTATGTATGTTATAAGTTAAACGGTGATACTAATGAACAGTTTTCAAGGTGCATGGGAAACTCCGGAATACAGAAAAAGCGTTTTAAATTCCACTAACGGTTTATATGTGTGTGCAAGCGGTATAGATATTATGCATTCACTTCAATCAAATATTATACGAAATAGACCTCTCGGACGCGACGATTATCAAATCATTTATATACAGCAGGGGTGTTGCTACTATTTAGACCGCGATAATCGCACAAAAAAAGCGGAGTCAAACTCAATTATATTATTTAAGCCACATGAACCGCAAATATATCAGTACAAAATGAACGATGAAACCACAGCATACTGGACTCATTTTAACGGTTCAATGGCCGAGCAAACGCTCAAGGCGTTTGATTTTGATTTTAGATGTCATACTCTTAAAAGCGCTCCGAAAAAATATATATCTGCTTCCACAAATATTATAGATGAGTTATGGCAGAAACTACCCGGCTATCGTGATATCTGTTCAGCCGAATTATACCGTCTTTTTGCTTACTTGCACAGCTATATATCTATGGAAGCCAGTGGCTTTGAGAACAAATATTCTCCCGCAATAGAAATCGTTATAAACGAAATGAATAAAACATATTCCTGTAATTATCCGATTTCTTATTATTCTAATATGTGTGATTTGGAAGAAAACTATTTTATTAAACTATTCAAATCTCAGGTTGGAATGACTCCACATTCGTACATTATTAAATTGAGGTTGGAATCT
>JAUNFB010000038.1 GCA_030525245.1 Erysipelotrichia bacterium | reverse complement strand
AAGCTACGATTAATGCCTATACATATCCGGAAGAATTCGCTGAGTGTGATGGATCAGTAGAAATGACCCCTGGTGTATATATTGGGCAACAAGAAAGAAAGACCTTTGGTTTATGTTACAGAACGGAACTAGGCAATGACATACAAAAAGAGGAATATGGTTATAAGTTAAACCTTGTTTGGGGAGCAACTGCTTCGCCTAGTGAAAGAGAATATAAGACTATTAATGATTCGCCGGAAGCAATAGAGTTTTCTTGGGACATTACAACAACGCCTGTTGAAGTTGAAGGATATAAACCTACAGCAACTATGACAATTGACAGTACTAAGGTTAATTCTACTAAATTAGCCGCTTTGGAAAAGAAATTATATGGAGATACAGATGTTGAACCTGAATTGCCTTTGCCGAGTGAAGTGTATGAAATGCTAAAAGAAGGCGCATAAAATAATTCAAAATAGGAGGACAATAGTATGTATAAGAAAAGAATAACATTTAAAAACTACAATGGCGAGGAGATCTCGGAAGATTACTACTTTAACATTAATAAAGCAGAAATGTTAGAGTTAGAAGCTCAATATAAAGATGGGTTAAAAACGCATCTGCAGGAATTATTAGAGAAAGAAGATACAAAATCTATCTTTGAATTTATCAAACTTTTAATCCTTTTGTCTGTAGGTAAAAAAAGTGATGATGGCCGTTTATTTATAAAGAACGATACCATACTTAATGATTTCCAATATTCTGAGGCATACCCAACGCTACTTTATGATCTTTTCGCCGATGAAACTTTAGAAAGTATAAAAATTTTCTTTGAACACATTATTCCCAGTGAGTAATTAACCATTTAAGAAAGGAGAGAGCGCAATGTTAGAAATAACTATACCTGAGAATGAATTTTATGACAATAAAACTAATACATTCATTCAAAAAAAAGAGGCCAAATTAAAATTGGAGCATTCTCTCCTTTCAATTTCAAAATGGGAGTCAAAGTGGTGCAAGCCATTTTATGGGGATGAAAAAAAAAGTGCAGACGAAATACGTGATTATGTTCGTTGTATGACTTTGACTCAAAATATTGATTCGTGTGTTTATTCTGCAATCCCTATGCAGGAATTAAAAAAAATAGAAAAATATTTGGAAGAGAAACAAACTGCGACAGTTTTTTATGACACTGGTAGAAAAAACGGTGCTTCAAATAATAGAAAACGAAAAATAGTAACTTCTGAAGAAATTTATTATATGATGATATGCTATGAAATCCCATTTAGTTGCGAAAAGTGGAACATTAATAGACTTTTAGCGCTTATTGAAATATGTTCTATAAGAAGCGACCCTAAATCTAACAAAATGTCTAAAAAAGATATTTTTCACAACAATGCAACTTTAAATGCTGCACGAAAGGCGAAACTTAGAAGACATGGCTAAAATTATTAAAGAAGTAAAAGGTTCATTTAGTGGGACTTTAGATTTCCTAAAAAAAGTCTCATCTTTTAATCAAATAAAAATTAAGAAAATATTGGAACATTATGGCGAAGAAGGGAAAACCATTTTGGCTATGAACACCCCTAAAGACACAGGCAAGACTGCAGCAAGTTGGGAATACGAGTATTCATTAAAAAAAGATGGATGCGAAATTACATGGTATAACACAAATCTTCAAAATGGGGTTCCGATTATAGTTTTTATTAGGTATGGTCACGTAACAAAGAATGGTCATACTTGGGTTCAACCAAATGACTTTGTTACACCAATCATAGAACCCATAATTAGGAAAATAGAGGAAGATATTTGGAATGAGGTAATGAACTAATGAGCACTTTAGAAGAAAAAATAGTTTCTCTAAAATTTAGAGGAGCGGAGCAATTTCAAAAGGATGCAGATAATTCATCAGCATCATTAGAAAAATTAAATAAACAACTTGGTGGTACAGATTCTACTTTATCTAAAGCCTTGACTACAGGATTAAATGTCGCCGGAAATGGAGTGCTTGAATTAACAACCAAATTTTCTAAATTAGAAATGGTTGCTGTAGGTGCACTAACGAATATAGGTGCAAGAATAGAAAGTCAACTTAATAGAGTGCTAAAGACATTGACAATAGACAATGTTATGTCGGGTTTCACGAAATACAATCAGAAAACAGCATCAGTGCAAACCCTTGTCAATGCCACCGGAAAAAGTGTTAACGATATTAATGCATATTTAAATAAATTAATGTGGTTCTCTGATGAAACAAGTTATAGTTTTACAGATATGACATCAGCATTATCTACAATGGTTTCGTCAGGAGGAGATATCGAAAAATTAATACCAATGATAGAAGGCGTTGCAAACGCTGTTTCATTCGCTGGTAAAGGGTCTGCTGAATTTAGTAGGCTTATGGCTTATTCTATTAACCAAGCATACTCGCTGGGTTATATGGGTGTACAAGACTGGAAGTCAATAGAAAGTGCCACTGTAAACTCAAAGCAATTAATGGAATCACTAATTGCCGCCGGTGTTCGTTTAGGCAAAATAAAGCCTAATACAGTAACCGTTCAAAATTTCAGGTCCACTCTTGCCAAAAAATGGCTTGATAAAGAAGTAATGGAAGAAGGATTCGGATACTTTTCTCAGGTTACTGAAGAAATTTATGAAGGAATTCAAAATGGGACATTTGACAGCTTTGCTGATGGACTTGAAAAAATAGGTTACAAATACGGTGAAGTGGCAAATCGTGCTGCTGCTTCTGCTCAAGAAGCGAAGAGTTTTAAAGAAGCAATTGAGGCAACTACAGATGCTGTCAGTTCGAACTGGATGTCAATGTTCGAGTATATTTTTGGTAATTACGAAGAGGCAAAGGTTCTATGGACAGACTTAGCCGACGCTCTTAATAGTATATTTGTAGCGCCGGTAGAAAAATTAAAAGAAGGTGTTCAAGCATGGAACGAAGCTGGTGGAAGAAGTAGACTTATCGATATAATTTATACTTTATATGAGGATTTGGGCGACATAAATGGCTTAGTTTCGAAAATTTTAAAAGAAATAGGAGTCACAGACTTACTGCACAAAATATTTCCTGAAGATTCAGAACACGCTATGTGGGCTATCACAGAAGGACTTGAAAAATTTGAAGATAAGTTATATAGCTTAGGAGAAACAATATCCGATGTATTGGACAAAATAAAACTTATCAAAAGAATAAAATTGGATTCTAAAACGGGTGAGTTTTTAGGTATAAACCGTTCGATATTGTCATCTGATGACGAGCAATTACTTGGAAAATATTTTGAAAAAGAATACGCAACACAAGATCCGTTAAAAGGATTTTTATATGATGATGCATATGCCACAACGGATATGACTAATCTGATTAAAATAAAGCAAATCGTAGACAATATTAATGCCGGTATTGATGGATTTAAAAAAGGATTGGTAACAATCAAGGATGGAATAATGGCATTGATTCCTAAAATTAAAGACGCTATAGGACCGGTTGCTCTTAATGTTTTTGATAAAATTGGAAAGATATTTAAGTTTTTAGGAGAAGGGTTTAATACAATAGTATCGGGTATTGGTAATTGGATAACAAATTTTAAAATGCCAAAATTAGATATGACGCTGTTTAAATCTATTTGGGAATTTATAAAGTCTTTATGGGGCACATTAAAAACAGGAGTCATTGGTAACGTTTTAAACCAACTGAAAAACTTATTCAGCGCATTAGGAGATACTTTTAATCCTAACGTAATCGAAGGCGCCGGTGCGGTGATCTTCATGGTAAGAATTAAAAAATTATTCGATTCTTTTAAAAAAATATTTAATAGCCCAATTGTTAAGGAACTAAAAGAAGGTAAAAAGTTATTTGGAAAAGATGGGTCAATTAAAGAAACTGTCGAAGGCATAGCTCAAATATTTAATAAAGACGAAAACAAAACATCAAACTTATATGAAAATATTGACAAGTTTTCTAAGTCTGTTTTATTGCTTGCGATTGCTGTTTTGATATTAGCAGCGGTGGATGCAACCAAAGCATTAAACGCTGTTATAACGATAGGACTTTTGATGACCGAAATAATTGGTGCTATGGCAATCTTGGATGTTTTGGCAGATGCTAATAAAAAAGGAAAAGGTATTACTAATTCGCTTACCACAGTTTTAAATGCTGCTTCAATGATTACAATAGTTGGGTCATTGGTTGCTCTTTCTGCAGCATTAATATTGCTATCATTTATAGATCAGCACAAACTGTTGTATGGTGAGACAGTGATGATGATACTTTTAGCCTTATTAACAGCAACGATCTATGCTCTTTCAAAAATAAAATTTAAAGATGTCGGTGGGATTTTAGCCGGAACAGTCGGAATGATAGGAGTTGCGACATCCCTAGTTATTTTGTCGGCAGCATTGGGCTTACTAAGTTTGTTAAACATGACCAAGATACTTCAAAATGTGGTTATTTTAGGCTTTGTCTCTGGCGCTTTAGCATTAATAGCAAAGGTCCTAAAAGGGAATTATCTAAATATGATGAAAGCATCATTGGCTATGACAGTCTTATCTGTCGGTATGATAGCATTAGCAGTAGGATTAAAAGCATTAAAGATATTGGGCGGAGATATGAAAGACATATTAAATAGTATGCTCGGTTTAGTTTTAACAATAGGTATATTTGCAGGTTTGGCTGTATTATTGCAGCCTACTTTTGGTGCTATGCTAGTGTTAAGTAAAATATTACTAACTATAGCCGCGTCTGCTGCCTTGTTTGCTATTTCTTTAGCTGCTTTAGGAGTTGGAATAGTAGTATTCTGCGAAACTCTTGAAATCAGTGCAGGATTTATAGGTAGAGCTCTTACAAGGATACTTCTCGCTTGGGCCGAGGCTATATCAGTTGCTGCTCCAGCGCTTATAAATTCAGTAGTGGAACTCTTGCTACAACTTCTAATAACTCTCGATGAAAAACTTCCGGAGATTGGAAACAGATTGTTAAATATTATATTAGATTTAATAAATTGGTGCTATGACAACATAAATAAAATTATAGGTGCGTTAACGAAATTACTTATAGTTTTAGGTGTCGCTATTGTTGATGTGCTGATTTTGCTTATTGGAACAGCATTAAAAGCGTTACTCCCTGATTTAATTCCTGATGATTTTATGGGAGACGCAATTAACTCTGTCAAGGAATTTGCAGATAAGATACTTGAAAATATAGATACGGAGCCTATAAATATTGATGTTGTATATAATGTTGATAAGGATTCTGTAAATAAAGTTCGGAAAACATCTAATGAAATGTCAACCCCTGTTGGAGTAGGTACAAAAGGTTCAAGAAGTGTTGGTAGAGGAAAAAGCGAAGAAAGTATTAATAAAAAACAGCAAGAACAAAAAGAAATTAATTCTATTACTAATCCTTATAAACGAGCTGTTGAACAACGTAGTTTTAACGAAAGATATTCTACTAATGGGCTATTATTAGCTATAGGAGACACTTTAGATAAAAGGGAAAACTCATCTATAAGAGAATTGGCATCATCTTTCAATTCACGTAATAGAGACGAAATATCTAATGTCTCAAACGATATGTCTTCAAATGTACAGATTGATAGTTTGGTTGTTAATGTTAACAATACAAATGCAAGTACAAAAGATATTACGGATGCGGTAACAAAAGGTTTGACAAAGCGTACAAATAGACAGAATTCATTGAAAGGAAGAGGTCTAAGATCCAGTTTTAAGCCAAATTTACAACCATAGTATAGAGAGGAGAAATTCAAATGAAAAATTATTTTAAGTTTAATGATATATCTTCTTTAGATATGGGAGTTTTGCCTACAGGAAAAGGGGTGTTTGGTTCTGCGGAAAAAGATTACAAGTCATTTTCGGTACCTGGCAGGAATGGAGATTTACTTATATTTAATAGATATAAAAATGTTGACGTCACCTATCCGGCAATAGTGATAGGCAATGACTATAAAAAACTTGCTTCCGATTTAAGAGCGTGGCTTTTGGCAGAAAATGGTTATTTAAAATTAGAGGATACATATAATCCTGATGAGATTCGCTTGGCAGCGTATAGTGGTCCTATTGATTTAAATACGATTTTGCTTCAAGCAGGGTCTCTTAATATCTCTTTTAATTGCAAACCTGAAAGATATTTAAAAAGCGGTCAGCAGGCTGTCGAAATTACAGAGAGTGGATCTACAATTGTAAATCCGACAAGCTTTGAAGCAAGACCGCTTCTTGTTATATTTGGTTACGGCTCATTCAAAATCAACGATGTACAGACATCAATATCTGTTTCAACATATGAGCATGTAAATATAGATTGTGATGCGATGATTTGTTATAACGGAAATGTCAACTTGAATCAATATTTGGTTATAGGGGATTTTCCTACTTTAAAAGCCGGAGAAAATACAATAGAATTTGATTCGACTATAACTAAAATACAGATCACTCCTCGATGGTGGAGGGTATAATTATGATACCAATATTATATTCTCCATCTGAGAGAAAATTTAATACAAATGGTATAGGACGATTAACAGGAGCTACTTCCTGCATAGTCGTAGAAGAAAAAAATGGTGAATTTGAGCTGGAAATGGAGATCTCAATAAGTTCCCCTTTTTACGGTTCAATTCAATTGGGTTCTGTAATCGGTGTTACAACTTGCAGAAATGGAAAAATTCAAGGGTTTGATGTATATTCAATAGAGAAAAAAGATGATTTTACAGCAGTAATTAATGCTGCACACGTAAGTTATCGCAGTGCTTATATTCCCATTAAACCGTTCTCTGCAACAGGGGCTTCTAATTCAATTAACTCTATAGCAAGTCATGTTGCAGTTGACTCGCCATTTACTTTAAGCACAGATTTGGATGATACATCGAAAAAGTTTGATATTTCCGTTCCAAAGACAATGAGAGCTTGCTTATCTGGAGATGATGATGACTCATTTGTTGGCGTGTTTGAGGGGGAATTGGAGTACGATAATTTTTCGATAAAGGTTTTAAAAAATCGTGGAAAAGATAATGGTGTTGAATTGAGAAGGGGAAAAAACATAACCGAATTGTCAAGTAAATCAACAACGGAAAATATGGTTACCGGTGTTTTGCCTTACTGGGCGGACGGAAACGATTCGAACGTAGCGTTAGGAGATGTTCAATACGCAGAAGGTCACGAAAAATGGGAGAATGAACATATATTGCCATTGGACTTAAGCAGTGAGTTTGATTCTAAACCAACTTCATCTCAATTAAATTCAAAAGCAATTGATTATTTAAAAGATAATTCTGAAACCAAAATAGAAGACACAATAGAACTGTCTTTTGTCGATTTAACTCATACGGAAGAGTACAAAGATATTGCACCGTTAGAGGCTGTATCCTTGTGCGACACGGTTCGAGTCGTCTATCCTCAACTTGGAATATCGTACAAGACAAAGGTTATACATTTGGAATGGGATGTTTTGGCAGAAGAAACATCTAAAATAAAATTAGGCGATCCTGAAAAAAGTATAATTAATCTTATGAGCGATAATACATCAGACATCGATTATATAACTGACGAAAATACAAAGTTAGTTTCAAAAGTAGACAAAGTAGAAGAAGATGTCGGTGATGCCGTAGTTAAAATAGATGAGACCGCCACAAAGGTTGATAATATGGAAGATACGGTTATAAACATTAATGGCGATGTAACCTCTTTAGAAAGCAGAGTCGAACAAAATGAAGAAACCGTTAAACAAGTAAATTCATATTTTACATTTAAGGGCAATGGATTGGAAATTTCAACTAACAATTCAAACATCAAAACTGTGTACAGTGCAGATGGATTCAGTATCGTTGACTCCAACACCGGAACTGTTCTTGCTAAGGCTACAAGCGGTCGGTTTAACTGTTCAAACGGTCTGGGCGTGAACGATTGGGCAATTGAACAACATGGAAATGCTCTCAATATATTTAGAAAGAAATAGGTGAAGACAATGGCTGATTTAATAATGCAAACAGATTGGTCAACATTTGACACTGCAAAAGGTAGATGCTCATTATATTGGACCGAAACGACCAATCAGCAAGAAAACACATCAAAATTGGATTATAGTTTAATAATGGACACCCAACCGGTAACGTACTACAGAACATTGAAAAGCGGTACATTAAACATTGCTGGAACCGAGATTTCTTTACCTACTAATAAAAAATACTATAACGGAAACATTATATCTTCCGGGACAATTACGGTAAACCATGAAAAAAATGGCGAAAAAACAATAACAACATCGTTAACTGTAAATATTGGTGGAGATATTAGAACCGCAAATGCTGAAGTTACATTAACAAAAATTAATAGAGAAAATGACTTTGCAATTGATCCAACTTATACAATAGGGGCAAATGTTACAATTGATGTAACAAAACATAATGAAAATTACAGAAGTGAGATTTACTATGTCATAAATGGCGTAACTTATATTTTGGTTGCAAAAGAATCTGAATCGAGTGTTGATACTTCATTCACATTATATTACCAAGATTTAAAAGAAAAAATAGGAGAATACTCTACGACCGTAGCAACTATAGCTTGTATGACATATAACGAAGATGCTACAGAATTAATCGGAACAAAATTATTTTATGTCACAGTTTCAACTGGCGTAATTCCTATATCTGCTTATGATGACAGGGCAGGAAATGTTGGAGTAAGTTTCGGCTGTGAGGCATCTAGAGCAGACATTTATAGTATTTTGCCTATGACATTTGAAAGTAATGGAAAATCGAACATTAAATTTATAGATACGACCGTTAATAAAAGCATGAATATCGGAATGAGTGCCGACGGACAGAATTATGGAATTTATTCAAACACAACAAGCAAATGGATTATTCAAAATGATGGTACTGAGAATGGCACAGTAGTAGATACTAAATACATAAACACTTGGAGTGGGGTATGCCGTAGCGGCAGCACTATTTCTTGTACTATACCATTGGATGCTAAATCCGTTGTTATGTACTGGAAAATCGGTGATTATTGGAGTTGTCTGACAATGTACCGCGGTGCCACAGGTAAACATATTGTTTCCGATGATATAAATTATGCCGGAGGGCAAATATCTTACAACGGGGAAACAATGACATACACAGGCACGGCACAAAATAATAATAATTGTTATTTAGGTGAAATTTGGTACAAGAAGGGATAAATTAACATGAAAGTTTCTGTAGAATTAGACGAACAAAAGCGAGTTAAAAGCTGGGCGTCGAACGGTAATTTAGATAATAGTAACGTTTACGAAGTAGAAGAATCTATTTGGAAAAGCAATTGGGAAGCATTTCTTCTTCAAAATGATGAACTTGTTTATGATGATAATTTAAAAAAAGCTATAGATGAGAAAAGAAATATTACGGAATTAATAAATCTTTATAAAAAAATGTTGAATGACACAGACTATAAAGCTATAAAGTATTCTGAAGGAATTATATCTGAAGACGAGTATGCTGAGACAAAAGAAAAAAGAAAATTTTGGAGAAAGGAAATAAATAGATTAGAAGAATCATTAAACAACATTAATAAAATATGGAAAATATGACTATAGGACAAATCGCAACAGCCGCTACAATATTAAGTGGTCTGTTTATATTTTATAAAAGCCTTAAACAAGCATTTAAGGATTCTATAAAGTCTGAAATGCGATCATTTATTGATACACAGAACAGTATAAAAAAAGATGTCGCCGAGTTAGGTGATGTTTGTTACCAAATGTTAGACCATATGGCTACGAACAATAATACAGGCGGAATGAAAAAAGCTCTTGATGAGTATAACAAATACAATAGACACAATTAGAAAGGACAAAGATGTATGAAAATGAATGACAAAATTTACGATATTTTAAAATATTTAGGAATGATATTTTTACCGGCTTTAGCGGTTGCTTATCAATCGCTTGCTAAGGTTTGGGGGCTGCCTTTTCCTCAAGAAATCCCTAATACAATACTTATAATTGTTACGTTATTAAATACCTGCTTGCAAATAAGTTCAACAAATTATTACAAAGGTAAAAACGATAAAAACAATTCTGGTGTTGAGAATTTGACTCAAGGGGAAGGCTGATAAATGGCTATAAACATTAGCGAAAAGTTGGTTTTTCAATGCCCTTGCCATGACGGCAGTGTGACAAAAAGATATTTTTACCACGGACCGAATAATATGCATTTAGGAGTTGATTTCGGATGGACTGAATATGCTTATCGCTATAATTGTGATGTTCAGGCAATTCAAGATGGAATTGTTGTTGATAATTTTTACAGTTCAAGTTGCGGTAATTCTATAGTCTTACAGCATAATTATACGGATGGAACACACAGATTTAGCGGTTATATTCATTTGAGAAATCGGTCACAGTATAAAATTGGTTCATCGGTAAAACAAGGTGAATCTATAGGCATAAAAGGTAATACAGGATATTCAAACGGAGAGCACTTGCATATTTATGTAAGCAACACAACAACTAAGGTATATAACTGGTCGTTTATGAAATCCTTGTGCAATTTCGATCCGGAACCATATTTCTATAAAGATAAAAATATTAACTATACTGGAGAATGGTACGAAGACAGAAAGATATTACAAGATTACAAAATACAGTATCCGGAACCTGTTTCAAGAGACACAAGCAGAAAGCAAGTTGAGGTGCTAATCGATTACTTATATTTAAGGGATGCACCAAATGGAAACGCCTATGCTGACTTCTGCAAAATGGGTATTTTTAATGTTCTCGATGAACAAATATCCGGGTCGTATAACTGGTACAAAATTGCGGATGATTTTTGGATTGCAAGTGGCGGAACAAGAACAAAAGATCTTTTAGCAGAAAAAAGTGAGGTTGAGCAATTAAAAGATAGGATAAATGAATTAGAAGAACAGTTAGTCGAAGTTCAAGATAGACTAAATGCCTCAATTAGTTTAGCCGAGTCTTATGAAATCAAATTAGATAAAATAAAAGACATTATTGAAAATTAAAAAATGAATTTTATGTTATAATTATCCCTGTGAGAAGAGGGATAATATGACAACAAAAGAAAAACCTGATTTTAAGCGATTTGCTGACGGTGTTAAAAAAGCAACAAAAGATGCAGCAAACACCGTCAGTATAACCGTTAAAAATACTTTAGACAAAACGGAAAAGAATATTGTAAATGCAATTGACCAAAACGGAAATGGCGAAATAGATATTGAAGACTTGATTATCGCCGGATTAAAGACACCTGGTGTTAGAGTAAATAGGGAAAAATTTTTGAGGAAGGAACTGGAAAATCGTTGTTCTTTAGAAGTGGTGGAAAAATCTATTATATTTAATCCGATTCAAGCCGATGTTCCTTTAGAAATTATTAACAAAATAGCAGATGATGTAATAACATATGAAAGATATCTTGTTACCGGCGTAGCAACTGCTTTAGGGATTCCTGGAGGTTTAGGAATGGTTTTAACAGTGCCTGCGGATATAGTTCAATATTACGCTCATATGCTAATAGTTATACAAAAATTAATGTATTTATATGGTTTCCCTCAAATTGATCTTGAGGATAAAGAGGTTATATTTGATAGTAAAACGATGAATGTGATAGTTGTTTGCTTTGGTGTTATGTATGGAGTTGCCGGAGCTAACAAAGCTTTGAAAGTTATGGCTAACGCATTAGCAAAAGGTGTTGAAAAGAAATTGTTAAATAAAGCAATAACAAAGGGGTTTATTTTTAAAACTGTTAAAAAAATTGCTACATGGTTTAGTACCGAACAATTTACAAAACCAGTATTCGCAGGTTTCTTTAAAAAAGCAATACCTTTAGTCGGAGGATTTGTTGGCGGAGGAATAACATATTTTTCATTTAAACCTTGCTGTGATCGACTAAAAGAATCTTTAAGTGATACGATGTTGAGCAATCCAAACCACAAACTTAGTTTGGAGGAGAAACAAGCAGAACTTGAAATTATTAATGGGTAATTATCTAAAAATTATCCATTTTTTATCTAAATTAAGATATATTCGCGATTTATACCTATTATTTGGGCGTTTATTTCGAAGTTCGAGTCCCTCCACCCGCACCATCAAGAGGCTATAAAAAAGATATAGCCCGTGAAAACCCCGATAAAATCGGGGCTTTCACCGTTTTATACGGCAAAATTTCAGCGACCGATTTTGTAGATGTAAATCGGTCGTTTTCCCTTTATGCAAGGTTTTGAACTCTCACACAACCGAATAATGATACACAGGCAGATAGAAATCAAAAATCTATCTGCCTTTTTTATTACCCTCAAAAAAAGGAGAAATCAAATATGCTACAGAAAGAATTAGCCAAGCGGCTCAAGGCTCGGTACGACACCAAGATGGACGGCAACGGATGGTTGGAGGTGTCCTCGGACGGC
>JAUNFB010000088.1 GCA_030525245.1 Erysipelotrichia bacterium | reverse complement strand
GATGTCAGAATTTGGCACTAATTGTGAATTTAAAATAACAGCCAATTTTTGTCATGACTAGTATTGACATTCTAAAAAAGAATCGAGTATAATGTGCCAGCTATAGTAAGAATGGAGCCGGACTATGTATAAAAAAACACAAACGCTCAATGACCTGATTTTGTGGATGCAGGACACAGATGACGGAGTTTCCCTTAAAGACATCATGGAAAAGTATGATGTCTCTCTCCGGACAGCGGTTCGTATGAAAGATTCCATCGCCGATAAATACCCTCAATTAAAAGAAATAAATGGACGTTACAATACCAAACGTTGGTATTTACCTAAAGGTACCGGCCGCGAAATGGTCAATTTCTCTATGGAAGAGATACATGCCTTGCAAAATGCTTCAAAGCTGTTGTCCACAAAAAGCATGCTAGATGCGCATTACGTTGATACAGTTTTACATAAAATAAAAGCCATCATCGGTAAAGATGCCACAAACAGAATAGAACCGGATGCCGAAGCACTTTTGGAAGCTGAAGGTTATGCTTTCCGGCCCGGACCAAAGATTATCATCAATACAGAACACTTAAAACAACTCCGGTACGCAATCATTGCGTGCAACCGCATTAAAATAAAATATGATTCAGAACATAATAAAGATTGGCGCGAACTGTTCCCTTATGGCTTTTTATATGGAAACAAGCACTATTTAATTGCTTGGGATCCAACAAAGCGCAAGATGTGTCATTTTAATTTGAATAAAATAAAGGAAATTGAAGTTTTAAATACATACTTTAAGCGCGATCCACATTTCTCACTAAAGGAATTCAGCGAACAAGCCTTTGGCGTTTATCAAGAGAAGCCTTTTGATGTTGAGTGGCTGTTTGATGCAGAAGTTGCTGATTCTGCTGCACAATATACATTCCACCCTAAACAAGAAACAATCCGCAATCTGGACGGCACGTTAACCGTTAAGTTCCGGGCCGGCGGCGCACGCGAGATGGACTGGCACCTTTACACCTGGGGTGGCCACGTTAAAGTAATCAAACCGGAAGATTTTGAAGAAAGATGTAAAATTAAAGATTAATTTTAATATAGGAGCAATTTATGAATAAGCAACAATTAGCAACGAAAATTTGGGAATCCGCAAACAAAATGCGGTCTAAAATTGAGGCAAATGAATATAAAGATTATATTTTGGGATTTATCTTTTACAAGTATTTGTCTGACAAGGAACTCAAATTTTTGAAAGACAACGATTTTTCAGATGAAGATTTAAAAACAGTGACCGAAGAAGATCCTGAGACGGTAAAATACGTTCAACAAAACATCGGATATTTTATCGCTTATAATGATCTGTTCTCTACTTGGTTAAAGATGGGATCTAGTTTTGATGTTGCTAATGTTCGCGATGCCTTATCTGCGTTCAGCCGCTTGATAAACCCAACGCATAAAAAAGTATTTGAAGGCATTTTCGATACACTTCAAACTGGACTTAGTAAACTTGGCGATAGCTCCGGAGCTCAAACAAAAGCAATAAGCGGATTATTGCAATTAATTAAAGATATACCAATGGATGGAAAGCAGGACTATGATGTTCTTGGTTTCATTTATGAGTATTTAATCAGCATGTTTGCCGCCAACGCTGGTAAAAAAGCCGGAGAGTTCTATACCCCGCATGAAGTTTCGCTATTCATGTCAGAAATTGTTGCTAATCACTTAAAAGATAAAAGAGAAATCCAAATTTATGACCCGACAAGTGGATCAGGTTCGTTGCTGATTAACATCGGCCGCTCTGTTGCAAAACACATAGCAGATGAAAACAATATCAAATACTTTGCCCAGGAATTAAAACAAAATACTTACAACTTAACAAGAATGAATTTAGTTATGCGTGGTATTTTGCCTGATAACATTGTTGCTCGAAATGGCGATACATTGGAAGATGACTGGCCATACTTTGATGAAAACGATCCGGTTGGAACGTATAATCCACTATATGTTGATGCAGTTGTTTCAAATCCGCCATATTCACAAAACTGGGATCCCTCAAACAAAGAGAATAATCCTCGTTTCGCCGGTTATGGTTTGGCTCCGAAAGGAAAAGCCGATTATGCATTCCTTTTGCACGATCTTTACCACATTAAACCGGATGGAATTATGACAATCGTTTTGCCTCATGGCGTATTATTCCGCGGCGGCGATGAAGGCGAAATTCGTAAAAATTTAATTGAGAAGAATAAAATTGATGCAATTATAGGATTGCCGGCAAACATTTTCTTTGGAACAGGTATTCCAACGATCATCATGGTTTTGCGCCAAAAACGTGAAAACACAGACGTTTTGATTGTTGATGCTTCAAAAGGATTTATAAAAGTTGGTAAAAACAATAAGCTCAGAGCATCAGATATCAAGCGGATGGTTGATACAGTTGTTAACCGTAAAACCACCACTAAATATTCAAGGGTTGTATCGAGGGAAGAAATTCGTGAGAATGACTATAACTTAAATATTCCCCGCTATGTTGATTCTTCTGAGGCTGGCGAAACATGGGATATTTATGCCTCAATGTTTGGTGGAATTCCTGCTAATGAAATTAATAACCTATCCGAATATTGGGCCGCATTCCCGGGCTTAAAAGAAGCTCTTTTTGCAATCAACGCAAACGGTTATTACAGCTCAAAATCCGAAAATATAAAAAATGCAATAATTTTATTGAAATTATCGCTAGTGTTTGGTATAA
>JAUNFB010000087.1 GCA_030525245.1 Erysipelotrichia bacterium | reverse complement strand
ATCCGTGACTTCCTCGCCCTTATCCGAAATTATCAAGGCTTAAAAGAACTGGATGAGCTGTTCGTAGGCGTCAAACTTTTCATAAACAGAGTGGTTATATGAATGATAAATGAGCCATGCAGCCTCCAAAGTGGTGAATTGATAATTGATTTTCTTCAAATGATTTCTTATTGCGTTTGAATTTATAAATTTTAAAATGTCCATATTCTCCTCCTAATCTAAACAGCATTTATAATGTCTGCTGTAATCTAATTTAATAATCGGTTCTTCATTAATTTAAAATATTTCTTTTATGCTTGGGATAAGTTCATTTGATATATTGGGGTTCATATAAATAATTGCTTTATTTTTTGCTCCTTTAACAACCCTGCCACGAGGGTAGTAGTTATACGGTTTGTTGCAATTTTTCGGCTTAACATATTTCCAAAGCTTTTCATGATTATATGTATCACCTGATTTTGCAATGCCGTCGGGATATTTACTTTTGTCAAACGGAATTGCGAGCAACTTATTATCAATTACCCAAAATACGCCTTGCTTCATATCATCACCCTTTCTTGATGTGATTATATAAAACGCTATGTGCCGAATTTCGTGCATAATAAAACACCACAATGATTTTTCACTGTGGTGTTAAGGGAAATATTATATTTTAGGATTCATCAATTCGATTGTTTTATCAAGAACAGGATTTAATTGTTCTGATAAGTATTGTTCAGAACTATATTTTGCATAAGCCCCATGATAAGTACAGAGTAAAAATATAGGCTTGCGCCAAATAATAGTTCAATGATTTCTAGGCTGTTAAAGGAAACCTGTGAAAACGGTCTTATCAAAATTTCCGAAGACTCAACTTCAGATAAAAACAGGAAGTATTTGCCGTTTTGGGCATGATTTTTACTTGACTGGTAGTTGACTATTACTTTTTATGATGGGAGTTCATTCGTGGCAACAATATGGCAACAGAAAATTTTATAGGCAATAGGTATTAGATAATATTGATAGCCGGGACAATGTGAACAATATTACCTGTGCTAAAATGTTACGATTTCAAAACCCTGAATCGAGTGGGAATGACAAACCAAAACCCCGAAACCGCTTAAATATGGCGTTTCGGGGTTTCTTTATGCCTATATGGTACTAAAATGGTACTACAAAATATGCCTTTTCATATATTCCGCATATTACAATACTTTATGGTACTAAAGCAAAAAGCCGTTTTTATGCTTTGGACATAACAAAACACCACAATGATTTCTCACTGTGGTGTTAAAGTTAGATTAATTTTTTTAAATATGGTTTGTAATTCTCAAGTTTAAAACCACATTGTGCCGAGGGATGACGAATCCCATAAATGTGAATATCCTTGTTTAGTTTTATATCTGCATTTTCATGTGATTCGTCTTTTAGATAAACACAATGAGCGATAAAATCTTTTCTGTTACCCACAAATATGTTGTCGTTATCCAAATTAGGTTGTTTTTCAATGGCGGTTTTATTTTCTGAATAGCTTGGTAGACTATTATAAACTGTTCTGCCGAAAACAAATACTATATCAATTTCATTTTTGTTTATAAAATCAAACAATTCATTATTATATTCTTTTCTATTGCCTTTAATTAAATTTTTAGCTTTTGAATCACCTATACCACATAATTTGTCAACATAGTTTGCGAAATACATATTGTTCCAAAAGTACTCAAATTCTTTATCAATATCATTTGTATTTACAGAAAAACATTGAGCTATCTTGTGAAAAAAGTTATATTTCTTTTGATTTGGATTTAAGTGATAATTTTCAATTACAGATTTAGTAGTAAAATTATCATATCCATCTTTATCATAGTGTGATTCACCTAATATAAGTACTCTTTTATTTTGGCATTTTGCATTTTTGCCTTCATATATGCCTTTAAACATTTTTATCACCTTTCTAATAATAGTTAATTACAACATTCATCAATCCTTATCGATTAGCGTATCGGCTAAGGCGTTGTCTGTTTTCTTTTGAGCAGAAGCCTTTGGATTCTTTGAATACACTTTGTACATTGTGTTTGAATTTTTTTCATAATTCACCTCCGAAAAATAAATATAGATGAGAACAGCCCTTTCCCCCCCGTTTTCACCTAAAATATCGAAAAGCCTGTTAAACTTGGTCCGCAAATTTGTATTTGCGAAAGCAAACCGTTTAACCTTAACGGCTGAATTGCATAAAATGATGTATAGATAAAATTTGCAAAGTGGAGGCAAGCGGAATGAACTGCTATTCAAACTATACATCACGAAATTGCTGTTATCCTACCGGGGACAGCGGAACATATATAACCATCCAGGGACCGACAGGTCCTACGGGTCCCGAGGGACCGAGGGGTGAGCAAGGTATTCGCGGCGAACGCGGAGCGATGGGTCCCCGTGGTATCAAAGGTGACACCGGATGCCAGGGCCCGGTGGGTCCGCGCGGCGCGGCAGGTCCGATTGGTCCTCGGGGTCCGCAGGGTGTTCGCGGTGACACGGGACCTAAGGGTGACCCGGGCGAAATCGGTTTGCAGGGCATTCAAGGAAACCCCGGACCGGTCGGTCCGAAAGGCGACAGGGGTTCGGTTGGGCCAAAAGGTGATCCGGGTCCGCAAGGCCCTATAGGTCCTAAAGGTGAAAGAGGTGAACGCGGTGAGCGTGGACCTGTGGGAGAGCAAGGCCCTATGGGTGAACAGGGTCCGCAGGGCGAAGTGGGTCCGCAGGGCGAACAG
>JAUNFB010000086.1 GCA_030525245.1 Erysipelotrichia bacterium | reverse complement strand
CCTAGTCAATAAATTAGCCTTATTATTGCATAAGTGCTGGTTCACACAAGATTCTAATATGATAAAGTCATTTACTTAATAAAGGAAATAGTTAAGATAAATGATGTTAAGAGAGGTAGTTGCAACACCTCTCTTAACGAGGCGGTTGATTTCGTTCGCTCCTTGAATTTTACAATTCGTCCACAAGTTGGAAACGACCGCCTCAACTTGATTAAGTTTGCACAGATAATTGAGCAGAAAAGCTCGCATATTAGGCGAAACAAATGAAGTATAGCACAATCGGAATAGATATTTCAAAACATTTTTTAGATATTTGTATTTTACCAACAAAAGAGACTATGCGCCTCAGTAATGATGAAACAGGCTTTAAGAAATTCTTAAATTTTCTGCAACAACATACATTTAAGAAAATTTTACTAGAAGATACAGGATGTTATCATAAACGTTTTGTTGAATTTATGACTCAATATTATCAAAATATTTATGTTGTAAATCCTAAAAGAATCAGAGATTTTGCAAAATCAATGAACTTGTTGGCAAAAACTGATAAATTGGATGCATATGTAATAGCAACCTTTGGTATAAAGATGAATGTCAAAGCCAAAATAAAATATCCACCATTGCTGGAAAAATTAAGAATCATTGCAGCACGCCGTAATCAGTTAGTAGCTCTGAGAAAGATTGAAAAAAATCATCTTGAAAGCTGTCTTAATTTAGAAATGAGGCTGGATATAACCCAAATGATACTTTTATTGAATGAGAAAATAAAGAAACTGGAAATAGAGTTAGCAGAGCTTATAAAAAGTGATGAATATTACCGCAAAATATATGATAGACTGCAGGAAATAAAAGGCGTTGGCGATATTTTAATAATAACTTTGCTGAGTGAATTACCGGAGCTTGGATATTTAAATAAACGAGAAATTGCTGCACTAGTTGGGATAGCACCAATAAACCGAGATAGTGGCAATATGAGAGGAAAAAGAAGTATTCGTTGCGGCAGAGGCTCTGTGCGTAAGGTTTTGTATTTATCGGCAATGTCGGCAATAAGATTTAATGATATTATAAAGGCTTTTTATGACAGATTGATAGCAAAAGGAAAACAACCGAAAGTTGCTCAAGTTGCTTGTATGCGTAAGTTGATTATTTATATTAACTCTATTTTTGCTGAAAATTTTGTTAACCTTTAATTTTTTTCTTGACTTATTCCATCACAGATACTTGAGGGAGAGGTCGGAGCATTGCTCCGGGTGAGGGGTAAATGTGTTACAACAAGCACTACTAAATCCACGCCTCTAGCACACGTCATCAACTCAGATGAAAAAGTTATGCACAAAGCGATTTAGCTTTAGCATTAAGAGTGATTAAAATCTTACGCATAACAGCAGTAATAGCCACCATTTTCATTTTACCGCGAGCCAATAAATTCTCGTACACCTCCTTAAAATGTTTATCAAATCTAATAGCCACCAAAGCTGCCATAAACAAAGCTTTCTTCACACCAACTCTTCCCTTTCTGGTGAATCTGTGCCCAGATAAAGTTCCGCTATCTTTAGCAAAAGGAGCAACCCCTGCCAAAGCCGCTATCTGCCGCCGGTTCAGATATCCCAGTTCCGGCATTAAACCTATCAAGACAAAGGCTACTTGTTTGCCTACACCTTTTTGCGAAACATAAAGCTCATATCTTCTGCAAAGAAGTTCGTCGGCTTTGATTTTTTGTTCAATAAGTCTTTCAAATTCCATAATTTCTTGTTCATAAAATTTTATAGTTCTTTGAACAGATTTCTTGGTTTCCAGCAAAATATTCGGCATTTGCAACCGATTTTTTTCTTGCTGACAAGCATCTTTCAAATCCTGTACCCGCAAAACAAGTTTCATAATGGTATCATCAGAACTCTTGTAAGGTCTTAATCTTTCGAAACATTTTTCTCCAAATTTAGCTAAAAGCCGAGCATCAATTTTATCGGTTTTGGCATAAAAACTATTTGCTTGAGCAAAGTGTTTTACTCTACGTCCTTCGGCTCTGATTACCTTAAAACCTTTCTTATCAAAAAGTTTAACACACTCCGCTTCATAACCGCCGGTCAAATCTATAACAACGTAATAATCCTCTGAAAAATCAAGAGTTTTGATATATTTCAATATCTCGGTTTTAGTATTTTTTACCTGGGTTATCTCACCAGTTTTACCGTTGAAAATATCCAATTTAGCCTTGGCAACGTCAATTCCAATAAAATACTTGTTTTTTATTTCAGTCATAGTATAATCTCCTTTGCTTATATGTACTTAACTTTGAATTGTTAACGTACGCGTGTGTAATACGGTACAAGCAACTCATCAAGTGTTACATACAGTTTATACAGTGGCGGAGAACAAGATGACGACGAACTTTTAGTTCAATTGCCGGACGTTCTTCCGCCATTTTTATTTTACCTCTTTTTCTTCCTCTTTTATACTACTTTTTATCTAACAATTGCCGGACGAGATCCGGCAATCTAGATTCGCGGGTCTGGGCCCGCGAATGACGTTGAAGAGGAGGTTTGTTAAACCCTCGCCCCCTGAGGGAGAGGGTGACACGTTAGTGTCGTGTGAGGGGTGTTTAAAGAAGTTGCAACAAGTATTAAGCAAGCGTTTCCAGCAGCGGTTATTGCCGGACGAGATCCGGCAATCTTTAAGATTCGCGGGTCTGTGCCCGCGAATGACATTGAACAATAGTCCAGAAATGACCATAAAACGATGTGAGCGAGTACTTTT
>JAUNFB010000085.1 GCA_030525245.1 Erysipelotrichia bacterium | reverse complement strand
CATCATCAAATTTTTTAGTCCAATTTCCAGTCATATATGCCAATACAGCTTCGTCTATATCATAATTCGTTCCATTTGTTCCACTATATTCTGTTAAAGCAGTACGCACATCTTCTTCGACCTAAGACTAGGCATATAAATCTGCTTCTTTTTCTTTTCCGCCATTAGCAATATATTCTTTTTTATAAGCATCTAACATATTTTGACGGAAAATAAAATCATCCGATTTTCCTTTTAATCCCATAAATTGATCAATACCAACAGAGGCCAAATACTTATTTAAATCAAATTCAGGCAATTGAGGAACATATTGTCCAGCTTTTACATCTTTTGAAAAATCCGCATAATTAGAATATCCCGAATTTTTAAACTATTGCCATAAATTGCTCATTGAACCGCCGAAAATATCTTCTATTATATCTTCGCCACCAAGAATCTTTTTCCGAAGCTCAGCGATTCTATTAAAAGCATCTTCCCAGGCATTAACCGCCGCATCTGCTGCTGTCTATTCTTCTTCTGCGCTAAAAGAAAAAATTGTTTTTATGTTATCCGCTGCCGCAGCCGCAGCTCTTTTTCCTTCTTCCGTCGCATCATCGGCCATAGATAATAATTCTTCACGAACAATATTAATTGTTTCAACATTATTAGTGACTCCATTCAATAAGCCTTTAGATAAAGCATTTTGATAAGCCGTACTCCAAGCAGCTGCTTCGCCAGGATCAAACCAGCCCTTGTCTTCATATTCGGCTAACATATTTTTAAAATTTTCTTGGCCTTCAGTGCCAAATAATTTTCCATATGCTCCCCAATGCTTATCATCTGTACCATAAAAATTATTTTTTGCAGCATCGGTATAAAACTAAGAAGTTTTTTCAGCATTTTCGGTAACTTTTGCCGCAGATTGTGACCACATATTCGCAGCAATGGCAGCTCTTTCTGTAGCATTTGCAGCGGAATTCCAAGCAGTTAATTCTTCAGTAGAAAATAAAGCCTATTGCGTTAAACTTAATTCTCCATTGTTAATAGCCGATTGAAAAGCTTCAGCTTTCGCCTAGATTATATCTATTTCTTTTTCTACTTCTTCTGATTGACCTTTAAAAGCTTCAAACTCTGCTTCAGATTCTGCAAGAATAGTAGAAGCTGCAGATGAGCGTGCTGCTTCATACTCTTGTATTGCCTAAATATATCCAGCATAATCTACAATACCATCAAAAGTAAAATCTTCTACAGTTGGCGCTTTTAATTTATTAAAAATTTTCTCAGCTAATTCTAAATCATCTAAATTAATTAATTCAGACATAGAGATTCCCAAATCTTTTGAAAGTTTCTTTAAATCTTCTAGCTCAGTTGGCAACCCAGACAAAGCATTTTTAAATCTATTAAGTTTTTCTGTTGTTTGATCTATACTTTTTCCGGTCATTTCATATCCTTTTGTCGCAGCTTCAGCATCATTAGCATTATTTTTCAAAGTTTCTCCCAAACTATTTTCAGTTACAAGAGCCTTAATATCGCCGCCAAAAGCTTTTTTTGTACTACTATATAACCAGCCATAGCCATTGAGATCAGCCTTGTTTCCTTGTCCGTCAACATAACCGCCTAAACCATCTGATGTATATCCATTCTCTTTTAGCCAAGCTTGGAAATGAGCCTCTTCTTGTTTCATAATATCTGGCGCGGTTAAAGGATTTCCATTTTCATCAATAGGATGATTACCGTCTTCATCAAAAGTGTTTGCAGCAATACCTTCCCAAGTTTTCGCCCAATCATCATATGCTTCTTTGCGTTTTTTCGCCCTGTCTTCTGCTAATTCTGACATTCCTTCTTCGTCCTCTTGAATAATCGCATCTAAATATGCTTGTTGTTTAGTTCTAGACAATTCAGTAAATTGATCCCAAGGAATTAAATCTCCTTTATATAATGAGTCTTCGCCCCATAATAAACTATAAACTTGACCGCCCTCTTCTGAGGTCATATTTTCATCTATTAAATCTCTGGCCTATTTAGCGACATCTCTATTAGTTTGTTTTGTAATAAATTCATTGTCTACATCAGCTGCCTCTTTAAGACCCTACATTACAGCACTATTTTCTAAAGCGCTAGTATATGCAGCAGCTTTATCATCAACTTCTCCCATAGTCTTATCCATTTGATTCATAGTTGACTGAGCGGCCAAAACAAAATCCATAGTAATATCTTTACTGCTAAAACCATAGTCACTTACTAGATTTGTTACAGCAGAAAATTGTTCTGGCTGAGAGAAATAAGCGCCTAACGCTTCCCAAGTTCTACCGTAATCTTCAAAACTAGTATATTGATTAATTAAATCCATTACAATTTGTTGCACAGCTTGATTATATTCATCTTGTTTATCGTCTAATACAGTACCATCTGTATCAAGAAACTGCCCTAGCTATTCTTCATATAACATAGGGTTGCTATTTATTACACCAATCAGCTAATCCATATTTTTAGAAAAATCTGAAAATTGCATTGTTTCTTCATTAGAACCGATTAATGTTGTAATCGCAGATTGAGCTAATCGTAACTATGCCACTTGCCTGTTCTCTGCACTACGTTCGGTCATGATTTTAGAATTCTTACCATCCTCAGCAGTTAATGATTCATATATACCACTTAATTCGGTTAAATAGTTTAATCTTTGTGTTAGTACCTAATATTCATAAGAATTTTCTAAACCTTTATCTTGTAATTCTGCTATTTTTGTATCAATAAAATTTTTTTCTTCTTGAATTTCCTC
>JAUNFB010000084.1:1943-2796 GCA_030525245.1 Erysipelotrichia bacterium | reverse complement strand
CATACACAACATATTTGTATTGATACTCGGACTTGTTTTCACATTCAACAAGTATTGAATTGTCGCTTATGCGCAGTCCGTTATCATTACCCGTCATTATAGCATTATTATACTTTCTCTTTTCGTCACCTGTCAACGCTTTGGTGAAGTTTGTATCTTTTGAGTACCGAATATCGGACTTACTTGTAGGAGCGGCATTGTCAATCAGCTTAATTTGATTTGAATTAAACGCAATGTATTCCTCATTGCCGTTGTTCACTCCGTCATATCCGAGACTTTCAAGGTATTCTCTTGCTTTGATTCCTGCTTCGTTTTGACCTTGATATTTTTTCAAAGCCTTATATCCTGTTTGTTCATCGGCAGGATTTGTAATGTTGAGATAATACGCCTTGACATTCGGACCGTAGTCCTCTGCATCTAATTCCAACGGACTAAAGAACATTCCTTGAATATCCATGTTTGCTCTGCCCTTTGTTTTATCAAACACGGTAAAATCTTCATATGAACCGTGATATACCACAAGCAGATTGCCGTCCTCGTCACGCACTTTGCTGTCCTTGAAATATTCCTGTTGCTCATTTGTAAGCTCGTTGCCCTCGCTGTCAACAGAAGTACTCTTTGAATAACGAATATCGGTTTTATCGGTAAATCTTTCACTCGGCGGAATGACTTTGCCGTCATTATTGTATGTAACCGTATCGGCTGATTTAACCATTTTGTTATCAAAAACAACCACAATATTATCTGCAACACCTGCTGTTGTTCTTCCACCGCTACCGTTATCGATAATATTTTTAAATACAACGCTGTCAAAACCTTGATTATAAGCATATTTTGCAATACTTCTTGTAGT
>JAUNFB010000084.1:0-1933 GCA_030525245.1 Erysipelotrichia bacterium | reverse complement strand
CGCCATAGCCCATGCGGATAAAACTCTTTCATTTTTTCAGAAATGTTTTCATAATATGTAATATCATTCCAATTATGGCCTTCTGCATCCACTACAAAAGGATTATTAAGTTTTGCATATAAGGAGTAATTACCTCGGTTAATATATGATTTGAGAATGTTTCTTGCCTTGTCAAAATCAAGTAATTCAATACTGTAGCCGTCTAAGCCCTTTTCAACAATGACAGGTTTTGTGTCACCTAATTTTCGTGTCAAATTCATCAAACGAATATCTTGCTCGGTCTGTGAAATCTTTTCGCTTTGTTCAATATCGTGACGAAATGCTTCACTATGATGCAAGAGCATATAGATTTTAGTTGATAATCCGTCATATTGATATTTGCTTAATGCTTCTTTTAAACCGTTAAGCATTTTAATTGTCTTATCATCTCCGTCAAAATCTTCTATTTCTTGGGTTACTTCTCCTTTTAGCCACTCTATTTCATCATTTACCTTTGAAATCAAAGCGTTTCTGTCAGACATATCCATAACCGAATATTCATAAACATTCTCGGTAGTGTGAGAATATTCATTAAGTAAATCTATCAATTCGTTATTTGATAACTTGTTCACATCAATTTGATTTCTCTCGTTGATTTTTTTAGTATTAAATGTACCGCTGTATGTTTGAGCCGTAGTAATATCATCTGTCAGAAAAATTGAAATTTTATCATCCATACGGTCTAAATCAAATTCTGTAAACCCAAAGTTTTCTGTACCGTGATACAGTTTGAGCGGAGTTTTACCGTCAAGAGAATATGCGCCCCATTTCATCGCAAGATTTTGAATTATCTTTTCTTTTTCCTGTTCTGTTCCGTTTTCATATTCAACATCAATAGCGGTATTTTTAGAAAACTTCTTATTGACATTATCCTGATTTTTGGATATACTATTTATAGTGGTTGCTGGCGATTTGACGCCTGGCTCCACTTTTTTTATTGGTGAAATATCATATAATATCTTTTTACCATTTGTAGAAGTAGCAACATTTAATGTTGCATTCCAAATGGTTTTATTTTTTTCCTGAACAAATACTGTGTAATATTCCCAATTTGTTTTTCCTTTATCATCTAACCAACCATGAGGATATTTAGGCAATGATTGACCATCGTATTTTGAAAGCTCAATAGTTTCGTTTATAAGAGAAAGAGTCTGTAATTTAACAATCGAATTGTTATTCTTTCTGACCAAATCACCATTAGCCTTTTTCATTTTGCCCGACTTACTTTTAAATTTTTTAGATGTAGGAATTTCAATTAATACAGGTTCACCATTCTTATCAGTTGCATAAAATCCCTGTCCGCCTAACGCATTAATATATTTTACAATTTTAGCTTTTCGGGCTGTTTCATCAAGTCCGTCGAGAATATTACTATCAAGATAAACACCCTTGCCGTAATTCGTTCCGTCTTCATCAATGATAGTTTTGATTGAATATTTAACGGTATCACTTTGCTTTGATGCAGTTTCCTTTACGCTGTCGAGCATTGTTCTGATCTTCTCTGCCGATTGTTCAAGGAAGTCTATATCGTGGTTCACTTCCGAATACACAACAGATGATTTGGAGAGCTTTTGTTTAATCTCTTTGAGTTTTTCTGCAAACTGTTTGAAAAAGTCATGCACCTTTTGAAGTAAAGTTCTGTTATTCTTTGCGAGAGTATTTAAAGCCTTTTCATCAGAGAAAACGGCAAGTGCGTTATCCGCTACCATTTCTTCTTCGATAAGAAAAGATGGTTACTAAAGCGCATAATAAAAAAGCCGTCCTCAATTTGAGAACGACTATAAAGAAATTCAGTATCATATTTGAAATATAAAGATAAATTTGTTTGAATATTAAATATTTTATTATTCTTCCGTTATAGCATCAAATGCTGAGCGGATATTTCTGACCGGTA
>JAUNFB010000007.1 GCA_030525245.1 Erysipelotrichia bacterium | reverse complement strand
TACTGATCACCTCTCCGTGGTCCCATTCCGACAGAATTGGTTGCCGGTATTAAACAATCACCGGATATTAATATGCGATTTTTCTTGTCCAAATACATGGCATGACCGGCAGCATGTCCGGCTGTCCACAACAGTTCGACTTCATAATCAGCACCTAAATTAAAGATATGATTATTTTTCAACCCAACCAAATTGAACGGCTTATATTTAGGTAAATCATTTTTATCAAAACCGACATATTTACAATTACCGTTTTCATCAAACAAATAATCAAAACAATGAGGCTGACATTTTCTCAATATCGAATCAACTTCATATTCAAAACAATAAACCGTAGAAAAATGAAAATTTCCTAATACATGATCCGGACCGGTATGAGTATTAACAACTATATATGGTTTTTCCCCGATAATCTCCTTTATCAAGCCTTTCCAATCGCCTAAACCGTAAGCCGTATCTATTAACATTGCTTTTTGCGGTCCTTCGATCAAATAACTCCACACGTCTCCGGCTCCATCCAAATTCGGTGTAAATAAACCATAAAAATTACTTCTGAATTTAAATACTTCTACATACGGATTAACAGGATATATTTTTTTGTTGTCATTATGCTCACGCATTTGTTTTAACATTGCCCAGGAAATATAATTGCTGAAAGGACGTGTATTAAGATAGACAGCCTTATTGCCTGAAAGAGGATACCAATTTTCTTTTCTTTTTTCCATAACAATTAAAAGAAATCATCATCCGAATCATTTTTTTGATCAATTCGCCACATTTTAATACCCGATTTACCAATTTCCATTAAACTGTCTAAATCCAACTCCCCGTTCTCTCGCAAACCTAAAATTTCTAAAAACAAGGGAAAATTCATTCCACAAATTACATCAACTTTTCCGACACTTACATATTTAGTTGTTTTGTGAGCCGGAGTACCGGCAAACAAATCCGTTAATATAATTACACCATCACCCGAGTCTACGCGCTTTATCGCTTCACCGATTTTTTCCTCAAATGCATCACTGTCATCAGTTATCTGAAAATCCAATGCTTCAACCTGTTGTATATCATTGCCAAAAAATATCGATGCCGATTGCAGCATTCCCTTAGCCATATCACCATGACTTAATAATAAAATACCTTTCATTTCTTTATCCTCTTATTTCATATTGCCGATCCATAAAGGACTGTTTATTTCTTTTAAATGTTCTTGAAATTCATTGGTTCCATAAAGAATGTCTCTTTGATTACACAATTCAATACGATTATCAATAATCCATTGTTTCAATATCGGAGAACAGCATGCCTCTAATTCTTTACAACGATGCAAGTTGCAAGTAGATTCTGCCATAATATGGTCATCACAATATCCGGGGTGCCAACCGTAGAAATATGCTTCTTCCCTGTCTGTCCAAGTTAAACTCATCATTTTAGAAAGTGGATCATAATCCTTAAAATATGCCAAATCAAAACCAATTTGCGGATCCGGTTGAATGTTAACAGAAATATAATTCAAATGACGATATTCCTCTTTAGCCTGCTGGAAATTTCTATGATCGGCAGTAGTTGTAAATACTCCATAAGGAATATGATATTTATCCAGCACATCCTGATACGCCTGATCTAAAGCATAGCCGGTATTCCTAACTCCGGCAACATCCGGATATTTGCCTAAGATCGAATAGCACAATTCCGCCTCTGCCACGAACTCTTTATAAGCATCCTCATAAGTTGCCTCCGCCATCAATTTTGTTTTGCGATGTCTCCATTTAAAGCGTCCTTCTTCATCGACCAATGAAGGAACTTCCTTAGGAGATAATACCGGGGATTCCCATAAATGGCGATGCCAACCAACAGATATCCATGGTCTTTCTTTTAACCATTTTAACATTTCTACTGTATCCGGCGAATCAAACATCACATCGGCACTGCTGCCGATTCCTTCTTCAAAGGCTTTCTTAACTCCCATATCATAACATGGAGTATAGCCAACATCATCAACTCTAAAGACTAATCTTTTTCGCATATTACCTTCCTCTTTTCTCTTATATAATTTAATTATAAAATTATTTTAATTTTATCCATTTCAAAAATTAACTTAATAATACTTTAACCCACTAAGATCTTTTCTCAAAATTTGACTCAATTTCATATATACGCTGACGAAAAGCAAATGTACAAACAGCCCCTAAAACAATAGGAACAGCCATAACCTGCCACATCAATGGAGTATATCCGGCAACAGAGGCCACATAACCGCACACCGTCGGCCCGATAATGGTGGAACTGTCTTGAGCAATATAATTAGTTGACGAAGCAGAACCTCTTCTTTCTGCCGGGACAGACTTCATACATAATGACTGCAAAGCCGGTTGAGCGGCACCATATCCGGCAGCATTGATAACCGCAATAACTAAAAGTTGCCAAAGATGTGTAGCTTGTCCAATCAAAACCAATGAAAGAGCCGTACATAATATAGATGGAATTGCTATTTTTACAAAGCCAAACTTATCAGATAATTTTCCTATAAGCGGTCTGGTTAATAACATTGATATTGCATAAACAGTAAAATATAAGCTGGCATTTACAATACCTCTTTCTTCGGCATAAACCAGAAAGAAAGAATTGATCGAGGTAAACCCCAAACCGATAAAGAATGTAATGATTGCCGGAACTATGGCTTCTTGAGCAACAATATTTTTTAAATTCAAACTGAATTTTCCTTTTTCTCTATATGGAATTTTTACAACCAATCCAACCAAAACCATAGAAAAAAGCATTGAACAACAGGTAATAATATAAGTATTACTGTAACCGAAAACATCTCTTAATTTAACCCCCAAAGTAGGTCCTACCGCTTGCGCAATAGTATTGGCACAAGCATAAATACCCATTCCGGAT
This sequence comes from Erysipelotrichia bacterium, assembly GCA_030525245.1. Taxonomy (GTDB): domain Bacteria; phylum Bacillota_I; class Bacilli_A; order Erysipelotrichales; family Erysipelotrichaceae; genus UBA1783. The sequence goes on along the minus strand of JAUNFB010000007.1, from coordinate 50,116 downwards.
GCAAATTTATCCTTTGGAAGGCAATCGGAAACAATCGTCAACAAACAAGAATTACCGAAGGCATTGCCGATGCCCTGCAACAAGCGAAACATCTTCATTACCGTTATTACATCAATACCGGTTACCGAAGCAATTTGGGGTGAAAAGCTGAAACCTAAATAAGCTGTCGCAAAAAAACACATTGCCATTTGTAAAAGCTTTTTACGATTATAAGCATTCATAGCCGGACCGGCAATAAATCGGAAAATCAGGGCAGTAATCGCAAACATGCTCATTAATGAACCGATTCGATCAGCTGTTGCCCCGGTACTTTTAGCATATAACGACAATAGAGAGTTGCTCATTTGAGCAGAAAAACTGAAGAATAATGATGCTATAAACACACTGATAAACATTGGATTTCACAATTCCGTCGGTTCTTGCCATTTTTCCTTTTCCATAAAAACACCTCCGCTTTATTACTATAAGTATATATGCATTATGTTTTTATGTTTTTCAAAAAATGACTTAATAAGAATACAAAAAAAGTGTCCGAAGACACTTTTTTATCTGTTAATAATTACTCAATAATTTCAGTAACGTTGCCGGCACCAACAGTTCTTCCACCTTCACGGATAGAGAACTTAGTTCCTAATTCAACAGCGATTGGGTGAATCAATTCAACTGTCATTTCAACGTTATCGCCAGGCATACACATTTCAACGCCTTCAGGTAAAGTAATAACACCTGTAACGTCTGTTGTTCTGAAGTAGAATTGAGGACGATAGTTACTTACAAATGGAGTATGACGTCCGCCTTCTTCTTTAGATAATACGTAAACTTGAGCCTTGAATTTTGTATGAGGATGAACTGAACCAGGTTTTGCTAATACTTGTCCACGTTCGATTTGGTCTCTTGAAATACCTCTTAATAATGCACCGATGTTATCACCTGCTTGGCAGAATTCCAAAGTCTTTCTGAACATTTCAAGACCTGTAACAACTGTCTTTTGAGTAGGTTTGATACCAACGATTTCAACTGGTTCGTTAAGTTTCAATACACCACGTTCAACACGTCCTGTAGCAACTGTACCACGACCTGTGATAGTCATTGTATCTTCGATAGCCATTAAGAACGGCTTGTCATCTTCTCTTGCTGGTGAAGGGATATATTCATCTACTGCATCCATTAATGCTAAAATTTGCTTCTTAGCTTCAGGATCGCCTTCCATAGCTTTTAATGCAGAACCACGAATGATTGGGCAGTTATCGCCGTCATATCCGTACTTGTCTAACAATTCACGAACTGTCATTTCAGCTAAATCGATGAATTCTTCTTGACCTTCCATCATATCGCACTTGTTCAAGAATACAACCATTGCAGGAACACCTACTTGTCTAGCCAATAATACGTGTTCACTTGTTTGAGGCATTGGTCCATCAGGTGCAGCAACAACTAAGATTGCTCCATCCATTTGAGCAGCACCTGTAATCATGTTCTTGATATAGTCAGCGTGGCCCGGGCAGTCTACGTGTGCATAGTGACGTTTCTTTGTTTCATACTCAACGTGTGCAGTATTGATAGTAATACCACGAGCTTTTTCTTCTGGAGCTCCGTCGATTTGATCGTATGCTTTAGCTTCAGCTAAACCTTCTTCAGCTAAAGTTTTAGTGATTGCAGAAGTTAATGTAGTCTTACCATGGTCAATATGTCCGATAGTACCAATATTTACATGCTCTTTACTTCTGTCAAATTTTGCTTTTGCCATTGATATTTCCTCCTAATTTTTCTAAAAATATTTTAATGCAAATTACAATTTAACGCAATAAGATTAGCCATTATTACGTTTAATTATTTCTTGTGTTATCGCAAACGGCACTTGTGAATAGTGATCCATTTGCATAATATAGTTGCCTCTGCCCTGAGTACATGACCTTAATGATGTTGCATAGCCGAACATTTCGCTCAGCGGAACCATTGCTTTAACAGCGATCGCGTTGTTTCTCTCTTCCTGATCAACAATTTGACCGCGGCGAGAAACGATATCACCCATTACACTGCCCAAATATTCACTTGGAGCAACAACTTCCACATTCATGATCGGTTCAAGCAATACCGGTGCACATTTTTTAGCAGCTTCTTTTAAAGCCAGGCCGGCAGCAATCTTAAAGGCGTTTTCACTACTGTCAACCTCATGATAACTTCCATCAAATAATGTTGCTTTGATGTTAATTACCGGATATCCTGCTTGTAATCCACCGGATAATGCAGCAACCAGTCCGTCCTCAGTCGGTTTAATGTATTCCTTCGGAACACTGCCGCCAACTGTAGCGTCAACAAATTCGAATCCCTTATCTTCATTAGGTTCAAATCTGATCCAAACATCACCATATTGACCATGACCACCTGACTGTCTTACAAACTTACCTTCGCATTCAGCAGTCTTAGTAATAGTTTCGCGATATGCAACCTGCGGTTTTCCGACATTACATTCAACATTAAATTCTCTTCTCATACGGTCGATAATAATGTCCAAATGCAATTCACCCATTCCGGCAATAATTGTTTGTCCGGTATCTGTATCAGTATAAGTTTTAAATGTCGGATCTTCTTCCGCCAATTTTGCTAATGCAATACCCATTCTGTCCTGATCGGCTCTTGTTTTCGGTTCAACCGACATATTAATAACCGGTTCCGGGAAAACCATTGACTCTAAAGTAATGCTCTTTCCTTCTGAACATAATGTATCTCCGGTAGTTGTATATTTGAAACCGATTGCGGCAGCAATATCTCCGGCATGCACTTCGGCAATATCCTGACGATGATTGGCATGCATCTGCATGATTCTGCCAAATCTTTCCTTTTGACCCTTAGAGGCATTGTATACATAAGAACCGGCTTTTGCTGTTCCTGAATATACACGGAAATAAGTCAATTTACCGACAAACGGATCAGTCATAATTTTGAAAGCCAATGCTACAAACGGACCATCATCGGTAGCTGTAACATGCACTTCATTACCATCTTTATCCATACCCTTGATCGGTTTTACATCAAGAGGTGACGGTAAATAATCAACCACTGCATCAAGCATTTGAACAACTCCCTTATTTTTATAAGCTGCTCCTGACATTACCGGGAAGAAATCACCCGAAACTACTGCTTTACGCAATGTTGCTTTTATCTCTTCAATGCTTACTTCTTCACCTTCCAAAACTTTCATCATGAATTCATCATCATATTCCGAAATCATTTCCAAAAGTTTTTCTCTGTATTCTTCCATGTCACTCTTCATATCTTCCGGAACCGGAATTTCCGAATCATGTTTATGAATATCATCGGAGAATTTATAAGCTTTACGAGTAATAATATCTACTATACCATCATAATGATCTTCACAACCGATAGGTAACTGAATAGGGCATGCCTTAGCACCTAAACGCTTGCCGATTGATCTATATGACATATAGTAATCCGCACCGGTTGCATCCATCTTATTGACAAATACAATTCTCGGTACGCCATAAGTTGTGGCTTGACGCCATACTGTTTCTGTCTGCGGCTCAACACCGGCTTTTGCGTCCAAAACGGTAACCGCTCCGTCAAGAACTCTCAATGATCTCTCTACTTCGACAGTAAAATCTACGTGACCCGGCGTATCAATAATATTAATTCTGTGGCCTTTCCAGCTTGCTGTTGTAGCAGCAGAAGTAATTGTGATACCTCTTTTTTGTTCCTGCTCCATCCAGTCCATTACGGCTGTACCATCATGGGTTTCGCCGATTTTGTGGGTACGACCTGTATAATACAAAATACGTTCGGTTGTAGTTGTTTTACCGGCATCAATATGAGCCATTATACCGATGTTTCTGGTATGTTGTAAATCAAATTCACGCGGCATATCTATTCCTATTAGAAGCGATAATGTGCGTAAGCTTTATTTGCTTCAGCCATCTTATGAGTATCTTCACGTTTTTTAACTGAACCACCGACACCATTAGCAGCATCAACAATTTCATTTGCTAAACGTAATTCCATTGTTTTTTCATTACGTAAACGTGAGTAATTAACCAACCATCTTAAACCTAAAGTAAGTTTTCTTTCTTGTGAAACTTCAACAGGTACTTGGTAGTTAGCACCACCGACTCTTCTCTGTTTCAATTCCAAAACAGGCATAATATTGTCCAATGCTGATTCAAATACTTCCATTGCCGGCTTGCCGGTTTTTTCTTCAACTATTTCAAATGCATTGTACAAAATTGCTTGAGCAGTTCCTCTTTTACCATCAACCATAATACGATTGATCAAACGAGTAACTAGCTTTGAATTATAAATTGGATCTGCTAATACATCTCTCTTAGCAACATGTCCTTTTCTTGGCATTGCGTTGTCCTCCTTTCATCAACGATTATGCTTTTGGTCTCTTAGCACCGTATAATGAACGTCCTTGACGGCGATCATTTACACCGGCACAGTCCATAGTACCACGAATAATATGATATCTTACACCCGGTAAATCCTTTACACGTCCACCACGAATTAATACTACGCTGTGTTCCTGTAAATTGTGACCGATACCTGGAATATAGGCTGTAACTTCCATTCCGTTACTTAAACGTACACGGGCATACTTTCTCAATGCAGAGTTTGGCTTTTTAGGTGTCATAGTACCGACACGTGTACAAACTCCACGTTTTTGAGGTGCACTTAAAGTAGTAGCACGACGCTTTAATGAGTTATAACCTCTGTTTAATGCAGGTGATGCAGATTTCCATTGCTTACTTTCGCGTCCCTTGCGGACTAACTGATTTATTGTAGGCATTTGGCTATCCTCCTTTTCTATGCACACATTTACGGGTGTGCCATCGTTGCGATTTTATTAGAGCCCAATTTGGGCTCTCAATACGCCTATATATATTACGACAACTATTCATTAATGTCAACAATTTTTAAATGTCGATTTTTCATTTGTGTAGTTAATTCGTGATAATGTCCTAATTGTTAATACGGGAAAATGTCCCAACTATATGTTAATATGATAATCGCTAAAGCGTAGCGGAGGTGATTATCGTATTATGCGCAAAGTGAGTTTATCTATGAAAGAACAAAACAAATACAGTGTAGTTAAAGAATTTGTTGATCATGGTGGAAACAAAAAGCGTGCCGCTTTTGAACTCGGTATAACTGTTCGTCATTTCAATAGACTTGTTAAAGTTTACCGTGAAAAAGGAAAAGACGGCTTTGTCCATCACAACAAAAACCGTCAACCATCTAATTCTTTTCCCAAAGAATTACGCACTACTATTTTAAATCTATATTGTGATAAATATCAAGAATGTAATTTCTCTCACTTTAGAGATTTACTGGCAGAAAGAGAAAATATTTTTGTTTCTTATAGTTTTATTTATAGACTGTTGGTTAAAAATGGTTATTATTCTGTTAAAGTACAAATAGAAACTAAAAAAACGATTAGCTAAAGAAAAGACCGGAAGTAAATCAAATACAGTTGTGTCCAATGATGAAACTGAAGTACTTGTTTCTCATCAAGTTGACACCTCAGTCGAACTTTTGAATCGGAAAGATAAAAGTGCATGGCTTTTCAGCCATACACTCTGCTTTTATATTTTGCTTTCATCTGCCGCAATCAATACTTGATTGTGGAAAAGATTTCTGATTTCTATCATCTTATGCACTCTTGAAGGATGAACAGCATTGGCAAGCAGGATAATTCCGCAGCCTCTGTCAAAATCAATATATATCGATGTTCCCGTAAATCCTGTATGGTATAACGAATGCTCACTCACATAATCACCATCACTCTGATTTAAATCACCGGCAAGCCATCCGCCGATGGTGCGCATTTCATTTAATCCCGGAGTGTATACTTTTTTCAGCAGTTGTACTGTCGATTTCTTTAAAACGGTATTCCCGTTATACACGCCGTCATTCAATATCATTTGAACATATCTTGTCAAAGAATCGATATCAGCAAATATTCCGGCATTGCCGGCAACGCCATTCATTATATTGCATTTACCGTCATGGACAACCCCTTTTATAATTCCTCTTGCCTCAGTTACTTCTGTCGCTGCACAATCTGATTCACGGCCCTTTTTCTGTGGGCAGTACATTATATTACTTGTCCCCAAAGGTTCGCATAAAGTCTCATCCAAATATTTTTCCAAAGAACCTTTATAGTGTTCTATAATTTTGCCCAGAATGATATATCCAAAACAAGAATATACGCATTTTGTGCCTTTATCATATATTCGCGGTAAGTTCATTATGAACTGCCATAATTGTTCTTCTGTCTTGCATTTCTTATAATCCTTATCGTCACCGGCTATTCCGGAAACATGAGTCAATAAATCTCTGACAATTACATCTTCGAATGGATATTCAGGCAATATTGAACGAACTTTTGTCTTAAAGCTTATCAAACCTTCTTCAACAAGTTTAAATACCATTGTTGATGTCGCAACGACTTTACTTAATGATGCAATATCGTAAAGTGTATCAAAATTCAACTTTTCCTTGACAGGCAACAATGATTTATATCCGTATAGGTCTTTTTCGACATAATCTCTCTCGACATACGCAAACACTGCCCCCGGCAATTCATTGTTATCCACATATCTTTTTATTATTTCTTTTCCTCTATTAAGAATCATTTACACTAACCTACCAATCCTATTAAATTTTTTTCAAACAAGTCGGCACTTTTTTCAGTAAAACACGTAATAATATTTAAAATTCTTACCAAAAATTTGATATCTTCTATTTGCCTGTTTTTTCTTATTCAGAAACTATTTTATACGCATTAAAGCACCCGCAAAATTGTTGCGGATGCTCCAATTACATTTCCACTTGACCCAAAGTAATAAATCTTCCGTTAACTCTCGAAAACAGCATTATTTTATCACCGAGAATATCAACATTGACATTCTGACCCAGCTGATATGCCAAGCCGCCAAACATCACTCCGGTAAGCAAATAATTATTCACATTAATTCTGACAGTTGTTTCCATACCGGTCGGCATTGATGAATAAATATCACCGCTTAATTTACCATTTGCGGTTATGCGCACAAACTCCGGACGAATTCCTACAACAAAATCATCTTCATTTAAAGAAATTTCATCGTCAAAGTCTTCTGTTTCTTCTACTTTCGCAATATGATACTTAAAGTTTACTTCCTTATTACTCTTTTCAACATATCCTTTTTGAAGAGACTTTGAACTTTCATTTTCGGAACGTTTTCTATCAACTTCTTCCTGTTGTTTATACCATTCGGCAATGTCTAATTGTTCATTCGGACGGAAATTTAATTTTACATTATCCAAAATCGTTAATTCAACACCTCCGTCAGCACGTTGTTTACCTTTAGCCTCAATAAAATTGATGGCAGGATTACCGACAAAGTCTGCCACAAACAAATTATTCGGCTTGCTGTAAACATCTAACGGTGCATCATACTGTTGTAAAATTCCATTGTCAATTAAACAAATTTTCGTAGCTAAAGTCATCGCTTCCATTTGATCGTGAGTAACATAGACAAAAGTTGAACCGGTTTGTAAATGCAATCTTTGTAATTCCGAACGCATTTCCAAACGCAATTTAGCATCCAAATTACTCAATGGTTCATCCATAAACAAAACAGTAGGCTCCGGTGCCAATGTTCTGGCAATGGCTACTCTTTGTTGCTGACCACCGGACAACTCTGCCGGATAACGTTTCATAAACATTCCAATCTTTACGATCCTGCTTACCCGTCTGACAGCTAAATCAATTTCTTCTTTAGTCAATTTTCTGACTTCCTTTATCGGCTGATTATCTTTACAATAAACATATTTTTCATTTAGTGTATAACCGTCTTTTTGAGCTTTATCTTTAGCTTTCTGAATCAAAGCGTGTAATTCATCAATTTTCTTTTGTGCTAATTGTTGATTATTTTCAGCAGTCAAACCATAACCTATAATTTTATTAGCTGTATATTGGGAAATTTCATACTTATCAATCAATTTCAATAAAGCTTTATCTTTATCTAATTGACCTTTTTTGTCATAACTTTCCTCGATCAATTTAACTACTTCTTCACTTTTTTGTAAGATCTCACATATTTTAGCATTATTGCGAGTTTCAAAGTCCACCTTTTCTTTTTCTTCTTTTATATTGGTTAATCCAAATGATATATTTTCATAAACCGTCATATTAGGCCATAAGGCATAATTTTGAAAAAGAAATCCGACCTTACGCTTATTAGGCGGCACATTTATTCCTTCTTCAGAATCAAATACAACTCGATCACCGATAGTGATTTTACCCTCTGTTGGTGTTTCCAAACCGGCTATCATTCGTAAAGTAGTCGTTTTTCCACAACCCGAAGGTCCCAATAAAGTAACAAACGCATTATCATCAATTACTAAATTCAAATCATCAACGGCATAAAATTTATCCCAACGTTTTGTTATATGTGATAAGACAATTTTTGGCATATTTTATCCTCCTATTCCTTCATCTAAACTTGCTCCGGTAATTTTATTAACTACAGCATTACTTATTAAAATAGTTACAATCAAAATCAGGTTGATACCACTGGAGAAAGCATACAATCCCATTTCATCAAAATAATCCAATGTCGTTGACAAAATAAATCCTTGCGTACATAACAACATAAACAAGCTTAATTCTCTCAAACAAGTCATAAACGGTAACAAATAGCCGGATATGATTGAACTTTTCTGTATAGGAATAATAATTTTAGTCATTCTCTTAATCCACGGAATATTTAATATAATTGCACTTTCTTCAATTTCATTAGACAATTGCAGCATTGAGTTTAAAGCACTACGCGAAGCAAACGGAATATATTTAATCGTTCCAACAATAATAAGAGCGGTATATGTATTAAATAAGTTAAACTTTTCCGAAGCCGAGAAAAGAATAAAATAGGCCACTCCGACTGCCACCGATGGCATCAAATAAGGTAAAAAGGCTACGGAATTGACATAACCGGCCCACTTATTTCTTCTCTCCTTACTTACGGCATAACCGATTAGAGTACCGATTGTACCGGCAATCAAGCAACAGCTTACAGCCACAAGAATTGTCCCCTTAAAAGCATTCAAAATTGTTTTGTTATAAAGAATACCATGTTGACCATACATACCGTTTTCACTGATATTTTCCGAAGTCAACCACCATTTCGTGGTTAAATTGTTCAAATCGCCGGTATATAAGAAACTGTAATCTCCCGGATTCGGCAAAAATGTTTCAAAAGCAAAAGAAACAATCGGAAATATACTGGTAAAGAATGTGGCAATTACCAATACAAATGCAATAACATAACCGCCGACTTTTCCTAAATTGACTTTAGAAATCTGCGAACTCTTTCCGGTAACGGTAGTATAGTTCTTTCTGGAATGTAAGCTTAATTGATTCATTAACATTATCGCAACACCGAATAACATCATTATGATAGCCAAAATGGAAGCTTCTCCGGCATATTTGTCATTCATTGAAACATATTTGGTAGCTAAAGTAGTCAAGCCCAAATAATGCGGCACCGGATAAGAACCCATGGCACTGCCAAATACCAACAATATTGTAGACAAAATTGCCGGTTTAATCATCGGAAGAGTTATTCGAGCAAATATTTTACCTTTCGGAGTATCTAAAATAGTTGCCGCTTCCTCCAAGTTTGCGTCCATATTCTTAAAAATTCCCCCGATAAGAATATAAGCAAACGGAGCATAGTGCAATCCTAAAACCACCATTGTTGGTAACATTCCACGGCACCACCATAATGGCATTGTTATATTAAATAACGAGGCCAATAAACCATTGGAAGTTCCGGTAATCGCATTTGAGTTAAATACATTTTGCCAAACAACAGCAAGAGTCCATTGCGGCATAATATAAGGAAAAATAAAAATCGAACTTAAATATTTTCTAAAAGGCATATTTGTTCTGGTAACCAAAAAAGCCACCAATCCGCCAAAAACAATAGCGACAACGCAAGTACCTACCGCTAAAACAAAAGTATTCAATAATGGCGTCCACAAATTGGTAACAGCCATTTTACTGGTAAATAAATCAATATAATTCCATAAAGAATAACCGGATTGTTTCCCGGCTAAATATGCATCAATTGTTCCGGCATGAATCTTGAAAGTATCATCAACAATAGCAATAATCGGCGCTAAGGTTGTGATAGTTAAAAGAATGCCCATTACCAACAAAATTACATTATGCGGTTTAGATAAATAAGTCTTTATTTTATTCATTTTAATTTTTATCGACTTGTTCATTAATTCACGCTTTCTATAAAGCAGTGCCCCTGCTTCATCAAAGGCACTGCTCTCAAATTCTTTTTTTAATAATCAATATTAATTAGAATATTTAGTAAGCATTTCAATCCAACTGCCTACTGTGAAGGCTACTGATGCGCAGTATTCAGGATCTTCCAATACTAACTCGCCTTGGCCTTCGCCTACCCACCAATCATAACCGCGATCGTTCTTAGCTGGGTAAACATTAACACCATCAACATAACCGCCTTGTGAATGATGTCTTACTTCTTCAGTTTCCTGTGCAACAACAGGGTTTGAAGAATAACCGCCGATGTCCTTGCCCCAAGCACTGAATCCATCAACTGTTTCGGTCATATAAGCGATAAATGCACAAGCAGTCCAAGGTAACGGTGAATTATCGGTAACGAATAAGTAATGGCAATAACCGTATCCGCCGATTCCCTTATAATCATCTTGATATGCAGCAACAGTAACATTATTTGCTGAAACTGAATCTGATTCTTGAACAGAACGTAATTTTGAATAAACGATCAAACCAAATTGATCAGTTGCTGATTTGTCAACCAAAATATTGCAGATAGGTCCATCATCAGTTTGAGCATTGTAACTTTCAACCCACAACTTAATCCAAGTTAAAGCGTATTTACCGTTTTCACCTAAATTTAAATCTTTTGCTTCACTTTCCATAGCGTCAATTGTCGGTTGGAAATAAGCTTTAGAAGCATCATCCAATGCGTCATATGCATTCTTTAACCAAGTAGCATATTTTTCATTAGTTAACATATATAAGAAGTTCTTACCAACAATTTCAGAATCGATATCCATAAACAATCCGTGTTCGCCTTCTTTAACGAAGTCCCAGCAGTTATGATATTCTTTAGTTCCTGTATTGTTATACATGAAGATCTTATTTAAAGTTTGTAAAGCCAAATAGCCTTTATAGTCAGCAGCTGTAGTATTGTTTGCTTCTGCCCATTCTTTTGGTATAAATGTGTCTAAGATTCCTGTTTGAACCATTTTACTTTCGATTTGGTTACCATCTTGGATCAATGTCATTGCGAATGTTCCGACATCCTTTAATGAATCGGCAGTTAATTGGTCGAAAATCTTATTGTTTTTAGGCTGTTGCCATTCATAATTCAAAGTATAACTTGAATCGATTGTTTGTAAGTACTCGATGAATAAAGGAAGAGCTGTCTTACCACGGCTTGAGTTACCAACACCATAGAAAGTTTTTCCGTTTGATTCTTCGATTGCTTTCTTAGCTAATTCTTCCAAAGTCATTGTTTCTGCTTCTGCAATGATCTTTTGAACTTCAGATTGTTCTGTTTCCTGTTGTTTTGGTGTACAACCGGTTAAAGCAGTAACAACAAGTAATGCAGTCATTAATACTGCTAAAAATTTTTTCATGCTCATATCTCCTTCTTATTACACATTTCTATGTAAGCACTTATATTATAGGTCAATGGTTTTTGTTTGTAAACGCTTTTATGTCAAAAAACAAAAAACAAAAGCATTTCGCTCTTGTCTCTTGCTGGCCTACATTTTATCTTCAAATGATACCGGTGCTAAAAAGGACAACATTTTTTGGTGATTCTCGATCACAAAATGTTTATCCACAGCGATTTCTCCGTCAATACTTAAATCCATATTTTGAGGAGCAACCAACTCTACTTTTTTTGCTCGGACATATGTAATAACATCTTTAAACTTTTCATTATCCAAATGCAAACCCTTTTGGTATATTCCTGCCAAAGAAGCAAATTTTACAATTGACATATAATCGGCCAAACATACTTCCATATATCCGTCATCAATCAAACTCCGCGGTGCACAATTAAATGATCCTCCGACGTGCGAGCCATTCGCAATCGTACATAACATATATTCACCGCTCGGATTCAGCAGTTTTCCATCAGCATAAATTTTACAATAATTTTTTCTTCCGGTAAAAATAGCACCGATGATTCCGGTAGTATAAGCATTTTTACCACCGATCAAAAACTTTCTTTTGACCTTTTCCATTGTTTTAAGAACAACACAATCAAAACCGAAATTCACCACATTTACCGAATACTTGTCCCCTATCTGCATAACATCGACTTTAACTTCGCGACCGTTAACCAATTCATCAAGACACAAAAAGTTTTTACTGCCACCAAAATATTTAACATAATCGTTGCCGCTGCCACAAGGATAAACCGTGAAACAGCAATTATCAAAACCGATCATACCGTTAACAACTTCATTGATTGTACCGTCACCACCGCAGGCCACAAAGCAATAATACTTATCGGAATTATTTTGTAACAAATTTCTTACATAATTTGTCGCATCTTTAGCAGACTTGGTGTAATAAAGTGAATAATCCAATTCTTCTTTTTCTTTCAGTTGATTCAATAATTCCTTCTCCGAATTTTCTTTCCCGGCTGCCGGATTAATAATAAAAACAAAATGCATAAATAAATCTCCTTAAATCAAGCCTATATATAATGCCACTAACATCATTCCGGTAAAGTAGCACCCGCTATTGGATATCAGTATCCATTTGTTGCCTTTATCATGAAAATAATGTGCAGCTAAAAAATAATCGGAAAGCATAAATAAAGTCAAGCCAATACCCAAAATCGCCTGGACGGTGAATCTGCAATGAATTGTTAATAACAAGCCTAAACAACCATGCGCGACTATTGAAGCCATATAAAGCGAGAAAATCTTTTTATTTCCTAGATTCAAATACTTTATTTTTAACAAAAATAAATAAAAACCATAAAACAAAGAAAACAAAATCAAAAAAGGCCAGAGCAGCAATCCTTTATGATAATAAATTAATAACAGATAGACAGAATAACAGATATTTCCCAATATAAAAGCCATTCCGCCGTAATTGAAATTATATAACAGTAAAACATCACCGAGAAACGAAAAAAATATTGCGATTAATAACCATAAATTAATTATATTTGTATTATTAATAAACCCGTAAATACTGAAAGACAAAAACAAAAATGCCAACAATATTTTATTAAGCGCTCTTCTTTTGAAATTTCCGCTTGTTTCCGAAAAAAAATAGCTAATCATTGTCACCAAATAAACAACAACGAATATTCTTCTTGCATCTTCCATAATTATCCTGGTGTATTACACTGTTCACCCGCCTAACTGTCTTCCTTTTTATAATATCCTAAAAGCGTAATCGCTGTCAAAAAAATAAAGCAATATTTTTTACTTTTCCTCTCATTAATTTATATTATAATATTTTATTGTTGAGGTATATATATGCAGAAATTTGAAACACAAATCCAATATTGGAAACATCAATGTTTAAAGGAAGTAGCTAAAAGTCGCTTCTCCGATACATTAATTGAAGATTGTTTAAACATTCCCAAAAAGATAATTCCCGGAAAAATACCTACCGCACGATGCTGCGTTTACAAAGAACGAGCAATTCTTTCGCAAAGAGTACAACTGGCAATGGGTGGAAATAAAGCCAATCCTAATGTTATTGAGGTATTAGATATTGCCTGCGATGAATGTCCGGCTGCCGGTTTTACGGTCAGTGACGGCTGTCGTGGTTGCTTAGCTCATAAATGCGCCAATGCATGTCGTAAAAATGCCATCAGTTTCGATCATAACCGTACTGCACATATTAACAAAGCCCTCTGTGTAGAATGCGGGCTATGTGCCAAAGCCTGTCCATACGGAGCCATCACTTCCCGACAACGTCCTTGTCAAAATGCTTGCAGTCTCAAAGCAATTTCCATTAATCCGGATATGTCAGCCTGCATAAACAATGACAAATGCGTTTCTTGCGGTGCCTGTGCCGCTCAATGCCCGTTCGGTGCAATATCTGACAAATCATTTATCTTAGATGCTGTTGATTTAATTAAAAAAAGAACAAAAGATGAAAATATGCGTCTTTATGCCCTAATCGCTCCGGCCATCGCTACTCAATTTGACAATTGTAAACTTTCACAAGTGATCACGGCTTTAAAACAATTACATTTTGATGAAGTCGTTGAAGTTGCTCTTGGAGCAGATATGGTTGCACAAGATGAAGCACATGAATTATTAGAAAAAGGCTTTTTGTTTTCTTCATGCTGCCCTTCATTTGTTAATTTCATTGAAAAAAATTACCCGGAATTAAAAGAACTCATCTCAAGCAACTTATCACCAATGGCAGCCTTGGGGAAATATATCAAAGAACATCAGCCAAATGCTTACACTGTCTTCATAGGACCTTGCATGAGCAAAAAAGCCGAAGCTCAGAAAGAAAATGTAAAAAAATATATTGATTGTGTTTTAACATTTGAAGAATTGGTTGCTTTATTTGACAGTAAAAATATAGAGCCGGAAAAATTAGCCGAAACACCGATCGATAACGCCTCATTTTTTGGCCGAATGTTTGCTAAGAGCGGCGGAGTCATCAATGCGGTAAATGAAGTAATCAAAGAGCAAAATTTGAACATGGAAGTAAAATCGGAAAGTGCCGACGGAATGGAAGCTATAAAATTAGCTGTATTGCGTAAAAGTAAAAATTTAACTGACTGTAACTTCATCGAAGGTATGGCATGCCGTGGCGGTTGCATTAATGGTCCGGCTTGCATTTTCCATAAGGATCCAAGTATTAAAAAGTTAGAAAATTTTTCCAAAGAAAGCAGCAACAAAGAAATCAAAACTGCTGTAAACAAAAAGGATGAACAATTTTAAAATTGTTCACCCTTTATTTTTTATTCAGCTACTTCACTGTCGGCATTTTTCTTAACACTTTCAATACCGTTAAGACAAGCAGCTTTAGACCGGTATCCTTCAGAAACCAAGATTATTTGACCGTTTCCGGCTTTCAATCTAAAACGAAATTCATCAGCTTTATCTTTGTAAACAACAAATTTAGGATGCTTTTGTTCCCTAAAATCAGCTACTGTCTGATCTTCGACATTAGCAACCGGAGCATTGTTTTTCACACTTTCAATACCATGCATACAAGCGTCCAGACTACTGTAAAATTCACTTACACCGATTGTTTCACCATTTTTGGCTACTAAATTAAAACTTGCACCATTTTCTTTCTTTTTAATTGTGTATTTTCCCATAATTACCTCCATTTATTTTTTATAGCAAAAACAAAATTTATTGACATTTCTTTAACTGTTTCATTAAAAAGAGATGATCAAATTGCAGTGAACTCTTTCATTTTAGAAAGTATGCTGCACCTCTTCCCATCTCTTATTTACAATCTAATTATCAACCGCAATATCACCATCTGCTTTAGCACAGAATTTACATTTTTCTGTTCTTCCGGCATCCAATGCATCGGAAATAGGACCGTGATATACGGTAGCAGAATTTGATATTGCCTGGCAATCTTCATGCGTATGATATTTTTTACCGAATGAAGTATAGTATACTTCAGCAGTAACGCTTTCTTCTAAAGCAATTCTATCTTCTTCACTCATTGGATGGAAGTCAATACCGCAAGCACCGGCAATCACCATTGCGACAACTGCAACTGCAGTAACAACTTTTTTGGTTTTTTTGTCCAATTCCTTATTCTTCAACAAGACGATAATTAATGGGCAAAAAGCTAATACTGCTACAATTAACCCCATCTGATTCCACAAGAAAAATTTAACCTTGTTTTTCTCGCTTGCCGGATCAACATCGTTAGCTCTCTTCCAAAATTGTGAACCGATAATAACAAATATCAAATCCAATACAAGTAAGGCAATCAATACGATCATTTGCTTATCAGCTAAAACCGGAATGTAAATTGTCTTATTTAAGAATAAGATAAATAATACTTCCATGGCTATTGCTAATAACCAGAAAACAACTGCGGCAATACGCTTACCTACTGCCTTTTCTCTTCTTTCTTCTTTGGTTGTTCTCTTTACTGCTTTTCCCGCATTCTCGGTAGCAACCATCTTTCTTTCTTTCTTTTCAGCCATTTTTCTATTCTCCTTTATTTTTTAAGCAAATTTGACAATACTGCTCCGGCAATTGAACTTACCAAGTCTTCTCCTTCATCCTTAGTTGCCGATTTTTTAGCAGCAGATTTCTTCGTTGAAGAAGAATTACTCTTCTTTTTATTTGCTGAAGAACTCTTTTTAGTTGAAGATGTGCCTTTCTTACTTGACGACTTTGCAGTTGTCGAAGTTGATTTTTTGGTTGATGAACTCTTCTTTTTTCCGGTTGAAGAAGTATCGGTAGAAATCAAACTACCAATCTTTTTTAATACAATCGGAGCTGCAGCGACTAATATTGCGGTAACCTGTTCAGTCGATAAACCGATTTTTTTGGCGATATTACCTAAGAAATCATTCTTTTGTCCACCCAGTAAAGTAGTTAAAATCGAATTGCCGGTTTCCTCATTTTCATCTTCTTCATCATCTTCATCAGTACTGTTCAAGTTTGACAGCAAAGATGTCAGAAGATCATCATTCGATTTAGATTTACCGGAAAGTGTGGAAGTCAATAGCGATGATAAAGCTTCACTAACAACACTTTTGGTTTCTTCCTTAGTTGTCTTTGAAGATTTAGCAACTTTATTAACTGTTTCCGTTGACAGTAATTGTCCGGATAATAAACTCAATAAATCCATTTTTCCTCCTTCTATCATAGTTTATAATACTATCAAATAATATTTTCCCTTTTAATAAAACTATATATCAAAAAAGGCAAATATTCCAATAAAATATTAATTTTTTTTACTTCTTTGGTACAACCTTGTCAGTTTCGCAATTTTTTTTGCCAGCAGAGCATTCATATCCGCACTCTTCATTCTCCAACGCCAATTGCCTGTACCTACCGAAGGTATATTTATCCGGCTTTCTTCACCCAAAGCCAAATAGTCTTGCATCTGAGCAATAAATGTATTCGCACATGAAGCCATACCGCCACGGATAAATCCCCAATTATATCCTTCTTTAAGATTTAAATTAAAATATTTTTTACTGTAAGCTACTTCTTCCTTTGAAGCCTGCTTCATCCAACCCATAATAGGAACATTATCATGAGTACCTAAATAACAAATACAATTTTTATCATAATTACATGGACAATGACAACTTTTATCTTTTGGATTCATTCCAAATTCAATTACCTTCATTGACGGCAGGTTGCTGTCGATAATCAGTTGACGAACATCATCGGTTATCTCTCCTAAATCTTCGGCAACAAATTGCACATCGTTAAACCAATCACAAATTGTTTTAACAAAAGAGATTCCCGGTCCCATTTCCCACTGACCTTTTTTAGCTGTTTTTTCGTTGCTGTCGACAGACCAATACGCCTGTAAACCTCTAAAATGATCAATCCGAATAATATCATACAGTTTACTCACTCCGGCAATTCTTTCAATCCAGTATTTATAGCCGTCAGCTGCCATCTTTGTCCAATCGTATAACGGATTCCCCCACAATTGACCGTCTTGGGAAAAATAATCCGGCGGTACTCCGGCAACTTTTCGTGGTTTCAATTGTTCATCCAACTGAAACTGTGAGCTGTTTGCCCAAACATCCACAGAATCCAAAGCAGCATAGATCGGTAAATCGCCCATAAGTAAAATTCCTTTTTTATGTGCATATTCTTTTAAAGCAGCAAACTGCTTATAAAAGAGATATTGTAAATATTGATAAAACTCAACATCTTCCCGCAAAGTATTCCGATAATAATCAACTGCCATCTGTTGATGTTCCCTAATAGTTTTATCCGGCCAGTTCTGCCAACTTTGCATCTGAAAATACTTCTTTACAGCCATAAACAATCCGTAATCATCCAACCATTTATTTTTTTCCGAAAACTTTTGAAATTCACTGTGATCCTTTAAAAAATTATCTTTGAATACTTTGCGCAAAATCTTTGTCCTATTAATATATATTTCACCATAATCAATCAAAGAATTTTCCTTTGTTTCCGGTGGCAAATCATTCTTATTCAATTTACCTTCATTCACCAATAATTCTAAATCAATGAAATAAGGATTACCGGCCTGGGAAGAGAAAGATTGATAAGGAGAGTCACCATAGCTTGTCGGGCCTAAAGGTAAAAGTTGCCATATCGTTTGCTGAGATTTGGCTAAAAAATCAATAAAATCATAGGCATTTTTGCCCATTGTTCCGATACCATATTTTGAAGGCAATGAAAATAAAGGCAATAATATTCCGGCTGCTCTTTCCATGTTACTTCTCAACTCTGTCTTTCCAAAAATAAGTCATTTTCTCACCGTTGCTTAACCCGGTTGCATAACTGCATCCGCCGATAAGTTTCAGAAGATCATTTATAGTTTGCTTTCCGTGTAAAACATTTTCCAGTACAATAAATTCTCTTTCCGTTTTATTTATTGCTTCTTGAAACAATTGTTCGAAACCGCAATTTGATTTCTTGTCGGCATCTGTCGGATAGCACCAATTATCCCTGCGATAATTCATAGCGTCCAATTTATCGTCATATTTTTGCGGAACAATCATACTGGTTCCCATTTGCGGTTTATTAAATAATTTTTCGATAAATTCTATTAAACGATACCTTCTACCGTTAACATCGGTCAACAAATGAACAACTCGCACCATATCATCTAATCCATCCAACATCTCTTTAGCACTGACATCAGCATCATAAACAGTATTAATGGCTTCTTTTAATGTTTGTCCGATTGCTTCTCGTCCTCTTTTAATTTTACGAATATGTTTATCTGTCCTATACTGTTTAACTGTTAACTTGTAATTCTGCAAAATACCCAAATCAAGTTGACTTTCAAATATTTGATGGCTGTATCCGGTGTTTTTATCTATTGAATCCGTAAAATAATAAATATACGGATGAGCAATACTGTCCAAAGCATGATGACAAAGAAAACCGGAAACATAAGCGATTAAGGCTTCATCTTTTTTCTCGACCGCAACCGCCAACATTTTTTCAAAAAAAGCATTAATTTTCGTCTCATGCAGCTCTGTCGAAAGTTTGCGAATTTCTTGAGCATTTTTTTGATTTTGCCAAGGTAAAATGTGATAATACATCAAAAAATCAGGTCCTTGACAACCGCTATAATAAGCAATCCTGTTTTGATTAATAATTTTATTCAATGAAGAATTGCTGCTGTTTAAAGCCAATTCTCCGCATAAACAATGTGTTGTTGCACTTGGCATATCTTATCACCTACACTCTCTCCATATAACTTATTACCCAATCATCATCGGATAATCGGTATTCACTGCCACAATAAGGACAGTATTTTTGATATCTGCCATCGAAACTATGGGAACAGCTCCTGCATTTAACCTTTTGAACCGAAAAATCAGCATTCATTTCATCATTTGCAGTTTTATGAACTTCCAAATCAAAATACTCTCTTTTCTTTTTTACTTTCCCGTTTAAATAATAAAGATTATCCAAAGGGACTCTTATTTGTAAATGATATTCTTGTTTATCCACAAAACATTTTCGAATGCCTATACCGCCGCCATAACTCATCTCAACAATATTTTCGGCATCCTTAAAAAGATCCTCACCCTCATAAACAGTCAAATCTGTCGGTTTATCGGAAAAAACAATCATTTTTATAGCCGAAATAATCCGCCCCTCAAATTCACTTTGAGAAAATCCCGAAATCATTTCCTTTATTTGACGATTTTTCCGCCAACTGAAACCTGTTTTCCCTATTAATATAATAGATTTTATTGCTTCAAAAATAATTTTCGCCAAAAAACACAAAGACATGACCATATAGCCGATGAAACCGCCTAAAATAACAGCCATGAATATGGTAAAAACCATTTCCAAAATACTTTTTGGTGATGAAATAAACGAAATCACAAATATAGCTGAAAATAAAGTTGCACCGGAAAGACACCACTTGGCAATCATGCTTTTACTTTCTTTCGGTGAAAGAGAAAAATCGGATAAGAAATAATAATTAGTTATCGTCGGATATAAATCACTCAAAAGAAAATAACTACCACAATAAGAACACCCATTGACCAATTCGCCTACGGTAGTTATTGTTCCGCAACCCGGGCAAACATAAACAGTATCTTCATTAATTTTATTTCCGCAATCCAATTCACTGATATACAAAATTTCTTTTTCCGTATCCTTATAAATGATCTTATCATTCTGTATTATCTTTATTTTCCGCAAACAGGTTAAATAATAAAGTCGATTGATTAAATCACCGTCATTTTTATATAAATTATGACCGTTTTGCAGAGCTCCCGCCGGTTCAAGGTCATTTTCTACCATTAATGAGAATTTCTTCCATCTTTTTCTTTGCTGCATCAAAGCATATTTTACATCCTGATCAACACAATTAAATATGGTGTCATCGTGATCAAAATTTTTAAAACCCGCTATAAATTTCTGCCAAATTTCCATAGTAATTCACCCGATTTTTTCCGCCATTATTATAACAAATTTTTCCTATATAAAAATAGAAACTCGCCTGAGTTTCTATTCTTCGATATGTTCTCGACCCATCGAGATAATTGTTTTTACATGATCATCGGCAAGGTAATAATACATTTGTTTACCTTTTCTTTTTGCTTTAACCAATTTGTTTTGTTTTAATATTTTTAACTGATGAGAAACGGCAGAATCGGTCATATTTAAAGATTTCGCAATTTCACTGACCGACTCTTCCTTGTTAAAAAGAACAAACAATATCCTGATTCGCGTAGAATCACCGAAAACTTTAAACAACTCAGCCAAATCATACAATTCATTTTCATCAATCATTTCATTCATCAAACAATTTCCTCTACAAATTCTTTACCATCAACGCTCTGATCGCATTTAATACCGCAATAACCATGACTCCGACATCAGCGAAAATGCCTACCCACATATTGGCTTTTCCTAATGCGGTTAATAACAAACAAATTATTTTAACCCCAATAGCAAAATAAATATTTTCATGAACTATCCGCAGACATTTCCTGCTTATTTTAATTGCCTTAGAAATTTTCAGCAAATCATCATCCATCAAGACCACATCGGCAGCTTCAATGGCAGCATCAGACCCTAATCCGCCCATCGCAATACCGATATCAACGCGTGACAATACTGGTGCATCATTAATGCCATCACCGACGAACGCAACTTTATCATCGGGATTTTTATTCGCTAAAATCTTTTCCACTTCTGCGACTTTATCGGCCGGTAATAATTGCGAATGTACTTCTTCTACATTCAACTTAGAGGCAACATCACGGGCAACTTTATCGCTATCTCCTGTCAGCATAACAAGTCTTTTCATGCCCAATTTATGCAATTGCTCGATCGCTTCTTGTGCATGTTCTTTAATTACGTCGCTGATAACAATATGACCGGCATACTCGTTATTAATAGCAACATGAATAATCGTTCCGACGCTGTGACAATCGGCATACTCGATATTCATCATCTTCATTAACTTGTCGTTACCGACCGCAATGTCTTTGCCGTCAATCTTACAAGTAATACCATATCCGCCGATTTCCTTAACATCAGAAATCCGACTTTCATCGATTTCTTTACCATATGCTCTTTTCAAACTCTTCGCAATCGGGTGATTAGAATAATTCTCGGCATGTGCTGCATATTCAATCAACAAATCCTGAGCCAACTTACTATGATGCACACCGTTTACTTCAAAAATACCTTTAGTCACCGTACCGGTTTTGTCAAAGACAATGTATTTAACCTGTGACAAAGTCTCTAAATAATTCGAGCCCTTAATCAAAATTCCTTCTTTGCTTGCACCACCGATTCCGGCAAAGAAACTGAGCGGAATAGAAATAACCAAAGCACAAGGACAAGAAATAACCAAGAAAGTCAATGCTCTGTATAACCAATCAACAAACTGTGCCGGTTTACCCATTAATGTCAATGCCAATGGGGGCAAAATTGCCAAGGCCAAAGCACTATAACAAACGATCGGAGTATAATAATGGGCGAATTTGCTGATAAAGTTTTCACTTTTACTCTTCAAACTGCTGGCATTTTCTACAAGCTCCAAGACCTTTGAAACAGTCGATTCACCGAATTCCTTAGTTGTTTTGATTTTCAAAACACCGCTCATATTAATACAACCGCTGATAATTTCATCACCGACTTTAACTTCGCGAGGAACGCTTTCTCCGGTTAAAGCACTTGTATTTAAATCAGATTCTCCTTCAACAACGATACCATCGATAGGAACCTTTTCTCCGGGCACAACCGTTATAATCGTTCCGACCTCTACGTCATCCGGATCAACTTGTTTTAATGTTCCGTTTTCTTCGATGTTAGCATAATCGGGACGAATATCCATTAAACTGGTAATATTCTGCCTGCTTTTACCGACAGCATAACTTTGAAACAATTCACCTATTTGATAGAAAAGCATGACCGCAACAGCCTCTTTATAATCAGCAAGACATATTGCTCCGACAGTGGCTATCGCCATCAGGAAATTTTCATCAAATACCTGCTTGTTTTTAATTCCGTGTACAGCTTTTAACAAAATATCATAACCGATGACGCCATACGGAATCATATATAAAATAAAATTCAACGGTTCATTTATTTTTAATAAAGAAAGTATTACAAGAAGAGCTATGGCAACAACAATTCTTGCCAACATCTTTTTTTGTTTTTTATTCATATTTTACAGATATATTTCGCAATCTTCTTCGACTTTTTTACAATTTTTTAATACTTCCTGCATCACTTCTTCTTTATTAACTCCGTCTTCAAATTCCACATTCATCTTTAATAACATGAAATTAACCGAACAATCCTTTACACCGGCAGTTGCTTTTGCTGCCTCCTCCATTTTTAGTGCACAATTGGCACAATCAACATCAATCTTATAACTTTTTTTCATACTTTTTTCCCTCTATCATTTGAACAATTGTTCAAATGTAATTATATTTTACCATTATTGTTTATTATGTCAATACTTATTGATCAATTTTAAGCAAAAAAAAGCTCCACCTTTTAAGTGCAGCTTTATTAAATAAACGGATAAACAATTAAACCAATAATCCCACAAATAGCCATTACGATTAACGGATTCATTTTGAATTTTCTTAACAATATCAATGAAACAGCGAACAAAACAACGGCAGCAATATCTAAAGACGAAAAAGAAATAGCCTCTGTCGTAAATAACGCATTTATCAAGATACTGATAGTAGTAGCTGCAATTAAAGCCACCACCATGCTTTTCAATCCCTTCAATGCTCCGTTCATTATCGACATATCTCTATATTTATAATATAACTTTACTAAGATTAAAGCGATAATACAGGAAGGAAGAATCGCTCCGATCGTTGCGGCAATAGCTCCCGGCAATCCGGCCATTTTTGTTCCGACAAAAGTTGCCGCATTTACCGCTACCGGTCCCGGCGTCAGCTCATCAATAGTAACTATATCCGCAAATTCTGCGTAAGTCATCCATCCCTTCACATCAACAACTTGTTTTTCAACTAAAGAAACAGCAGCATAACCACCGCCAAAACTCAAAACCCCTATTTGCATAAAAGTAAAGACGATATCCAACAGTAACTTCCACATATTAATTACCTACATTTTTCTTTAAAAACAACACTTTAGCAATACCGCCTGCCGCACAGAACAATGCGATATACAGATAACTGATATCGGTTAATTCAGCAACCAAAAAGGATACAACCATTAAAATATAATTCAAAATACTATGTTCTTTAGTTAAATTAACGAACAAATCTATCGTAACACTTACCAGCAAAGCCGCTACTGCCGCTGACATGCCATGCATTAAGTAACGAATAAATTGATTTTCAGCTACCAAATTATAACAATTGGCTACAACAGACATAATAATCAGAGGCGGTAAAGTCGTTCCGATCATAGCTGTAAAGGCCCCAATCATCCCGGCAACTTTATAACCGACCAAAACTCCGGCATTAATCGCCAATGGTCCGGGTGTTGATTGAGCAATAGAGATAAGATCAATCATTTCCGCTTCATCAATCCATTGCTTTTTATTCACAAATTTATCTTTCATCATGGAAATAATCGCATAACCTCCGGAAGTAGAAGCGGATATTAAAAATGTCGTTAAAAATAATTCTTTTAATCTGTTTTCTTTTTTCATATTCCTACTATAACATAAATTCAACTTTTTGAGTCTGAATTAACACAAATCATGTTCTTTGATTAATGTTTGATGAACTCCCGATATATTTGTGTCAAATTATCTAGCTTGCATCCGGCATTGGCAGAAGATGTTGAAGGTAATCTGACTGCTTCTATTTTTACAGTGGGAAAAACATATTTTTTATACAGTTGATAGGCTTTATCCCCATTGCAGCCGATCTTGCGAATATTACCGTTATTGACAATCAAAGAAAGATCATTAACTTTTACATTGCGAATACTGCTATCATAAGATTGTATGATTTCGCAACTTTCAATAACATCCCATAAAGCTATTTTATTTTCACTCAATAATCTTTTTTTGTCTTCAACCGTCGCAGGTACATCTTTTTCTAAAACTGCAGCCAACACTTTCCAAAAGCGATTTTGTTTATTGGCATAATAAAAGTTTTCTTTTCTGGAAATTACCGAAGGAAAAGATCCTAAAATAAGTATCTCGCTGTCTTTATCATATACGGGCAAAAAAGGATGATTAATCATCAATATCAAAATGTTCCAACAAATCTTTCTTTTCGATCGTCTTGGCATCACCGTGTTTAACCTGCAACATGGTCACAAATGCCATAGCTGCAAAGAAAGTCGCATAAGGGAATAAGATGCCGTAACCGATTTTTTCGATCAATAAACCCGATAAAATAGGCGTAATTACCTGGGCAGCCATAGAGAATGTATAATAATAACCGGTAAATTTTCCGATGTCACTGCCTTTACTCATTTCGACCACCATTGGATAAGAATTAACATTTATTGTTCCCCAACCGATGCCGACAGTCGCAAAGAAAATTTTAACTAACGGAGAATAGCTTTTAAAGAAAATTCCGCCGGCAAACGAACAAGCCAATATAACGACTCCGACCAAAATCGTCTTTTTTCTTCCCACCTTAGTGGCAATTATCCCTACAGGAATGTAAGAAAGAACAGCAGCAACGGTAGCAATCATCAACAAAGAAGAATAACCGGAATTTTCAATCCCCCAATAATTCTGGTAGTAGCGAGAGAAAGCACTGGTCAAAGCATTATATCCGATATACCATAAAGCGACAGAAATCAACAAAAAGATTAGCGAGCGCTTTACTTCTTTACTCATTTCGCCGTTTTCCTCTTCCGGCAATTGATCATCACCGATTTCCAAATCAATTTTTTCCCTTTGCTGGCTCAATTTATTTTCATTGGTAGTTAACAACAATATTACCAATGAAATAAGCATTACAGCACTTACAGCACCGAACAACGGAAAATAAGAAGGTCGTTCTCCGGGAGTTTTTAAAAATTTAATAAACAATAAAGCAAAAATACCACCGATTGTTCCCATTAAATTGATAATCGCATTTGCTTTGCTTCTTAACGGTTTACAGGTAACATCCGGCATTAATGCTACTGCCGGAGAACGGAACGAACCCATAGCTACCAGAAGCAACAACAAGACTGCGACAAACAGAATCAAATTGGAAATTTTCTCGCTGTATGCCAAAAGGATCAACAAAGCAGAAGCAACAATTGTACCTACCAAAATAAAAGGCATTCTCTTACCCAATTTTGTTTTCGTTCTATCCGACATAGTTCCGAACATCGGCAACAAAAACAAAGCAAAAATATTATCTAAAGCCATGATAACTCCAATGACCGTTGGTTTAAGGCTGAAAGTTTTTTCCAAAATCAGCGGAATCTCATTATCATAGACCTGCCAAAATGTACAAATGGCTAAAAAGGCAAAGCCTACAAAGATTGTTTGTTTGTAATTCAGTTTCATACACACCTCACAACTGTTGCATATTAACAGTACTCATCTGTTTTATTATACAATAAGTATTTGAATTAAGATAAGGCTTTTGTTATAATAAAGAAGCATTTGAAAGGAGCGATTAATATGTTGGACATTTTTATCATGCTCGTTGCTGTATTAATTATTGTTTTAGTGCTTTTACAAAGTGGAAAATCAGCCGGTGTCAGCAGTGCGTTCACCGGAGGTAATGGTGGTTTGAACCTTTTCAGCAATATGAAAGAAAGAGGACCGGAAAAAATTATTTCTAACCTGACTCTAGTCATGGGAATTTTATTCTTTGTTTTGGTTATCGTAAAACTTATCGTTACACAGAAATAAAGACCGGTAAAGGTCTTTTTTTATCAAAGGAGTATTATGGAAAAAACAATAGCTCTTAATCGCAAAGCCAAGCACGATTATTTTTTAGAAGAATTATATGAGGCCGGCATTGAATTAACCGGAACGGAAATTAAAAGTATTCGTAAGGGAAAGGTTCAATTTAAAGATGCTTACATTGACTTTGTTAATGGAGAAGCCTTTATTGTCGATATGCATATTTCACAATATGAAAACGGCAATATCTTTAATCATGACGAGACAAGAACAAGAAGATTACTCTTGCACAAATATGAAATTCGAACCTTACGCAAAGCGGTAACCGTCAAAGGTTATACCGTTATTCCCACAAGAATGTACCTTAAAAACGGCTTATGCAAATTAGAAATTGCCTTAGCTAAAGGTAAAGACTTATATGACAAACGCCAAGCATTAAAAGAAAAAGATGTCCAGCGAGAAATCGCCAAAGCAATGAAAGTGAGATAAATATGATAGTAATTGAAATGAACGATGGTGGCATCATTAAATTGGAATTGGATGAAAAGAGTGCCCCAATAACATGTAAAAACTTTAAAAAATTAGTCAACGAACATTTTTATGACAGATTAATATTTCACAGAGTAATTAAAGATTTCATGATTCAGGGCGGAGATCCTACCGGAACAGGCATGGGTGGCAGCCGCGAACAAATCAAAGGAGAATTTAGTGCCAACGGTATCTACAATCCCTTAAAACATCAGCGCGGAACCATTTCCATGGCTCGCAGTCAAAACCCTGACAGTGCCTCTTCACAGTTTTTCATTGTCCATAAAGACAGTTTATACTTGGATGGCAACTACGCTGCCTTTGGCAAAGTTATTGAAGGCATGGATGTTGTAGACAAAATAGCTGAAGTGCAAACCGACTATCGTGATAAACCGTTATTTGAACAAAAAATAAAAAGAATGTACGAAATTTAAGAAAGTTGCGCAATAAAATAAATTGCGATATTATATCTAAGTTATTAAAGGAGTTCACTTATGGAAACAAAGCCCAAAAAAAGAGGTGACCGCCGAGACGGTTACTTAGTGCGTGACGGAGATCCTCTGCATGTATTTATGCCCTATTTAATGGGTGAAAGAGCAGAAAACGAAGCAGTCTTAACTGATGATTTTGATTTCGATGCCGCAACTAAATATTTACAGAAGAAAAATGAAAATGCTGAACATCATTACACATATTTCCATTTGGTTGTTGCCGCCTTGGCCAAGACAATTTATTTACGCCCTAAGATGAACCGCTTTATTGCCGGACATCGCCTATATGATCGAGACAATATTTCTTTCTCTTTTGTCGCTAAAAATAAAATGAGCGATAACGGAGAAGAATCATTACTTATTATTAAAGCAGAAGATGACGGAACAAATATTATCGATCAAATTCATAATAAAATTTGTGCAGAAGTATATAAAGTCAGAGAGGAAAAACAAGTAGACGGAACAACCAATACCATCAACTGGCTGACAAAGATCCCCCGTCCACTATTAAAAATTGTTGTTAAACTTTTATTTTGGTTGGTTTATCATGACATATTACCTAATGCAATTTATAACTTCGATCCCTATCGCTCGACAGTATTTATTTCCAATTTAGGTAGTATCAAAATGAGCGCCTCTTACCACCATTTGGTAAATTGGTCATTGAATTCCGTATTTGTTATTGTCAATCAAAAGAAGAAAAAACCATTCTTTAAAGAAGACGGAACATATGAAATGAAAGACAGTATCGGCATCGGATTTACAATTGATGAAAGGATTGCTGACGGTTTCTATTTCGCTAAGAGTATTGAATTATTCAAGTATATTATTACTCATCCGGAATTATTGGATGCTCCATTATCAACACCGATAGATATAAAAGAAAATGATTAGATCGTGACTTCCAAAAGCACGGTCTTTTATTTTATAATATTTATAGAGGTAAAATATATGTATAAAGTAATTATTGATTGCGACACCGGTATCGACGACTCTATCGCTCTTCTATATGCATTAAAAAGAGAAGATGTGCAAATAATGGCTATAACTGCCGGTTTCGGCAACTGTTCTGCGCAACAATCAGCACAAAATAGTCTGAAAATGATTGAATTAGCCAAAGTAAAATATCATATCCCGGTATATATCGGTTCTGAAAAAACCTACTCCGGCACAAAACCGACCTACGCAACAAATGTACACGGGACTAACGGCATCGGAGATGTCGAATTACCGCTTTCCAAACAACAACCCGAAACGGAAAAAGCTGATGATGCCATCATCCGAATAATCCATGAAAATCCCCACGAAATAATTCTAATCACTTTAGGAAGAATGACTAATTTAGCTTATGCCTTGGATAAAGATAAAGAGATTGTTAATTTAACCAAAAAATTAGTATTTATGGGTGGAACAATTTTAGCTGCCGGTAATGTTGGTGCTTTCAGTGAAGCTAATATTGCCGGTGATGCCTTAGCAGCCCAGAAAGTCCTAACAGCCGGTTTTAACAGTTATCAAGTAGGTTTAGATATCACGCAAAGCACTCATTTAGACCGCACTCATCTAAACTATTTATCAGCAAATGCCAAAGAAGAAAACAAAGAAATTGCATCCTATATCAATCAAGCCATGGTTCAATATTTCCATTTTAATCATCAAGCC
Source organism: Erysipelotrichia bacterium (assembly GCA_030525245.1). Classification (GTDB taxonomy): domain Bacteria; phylum Bacillota_I; class Bacilli_A; order Erysipelotrichales; family Erysipelotrichaceae; genus UBA1783. The sequence continues at coordinate 20,893 of JAUNFB010000007.1, read as the reverse complement.
AGTGAAATGATTGAATGTTGTCCCGTTCATGACCCTTTAGCTGTTTTGATTGCCTTAGAACCTCAATTAGCGGATGTAACCTATCGTCCTTGTCAAGTCGAAACCGCACCCGGTTTAACTTATGGCATGATTGTTGCCGATAGCAGAGTTAATCACTTTGACGCACCGCTATGCGGTTTATGCTTAAAATGCGACAGTGAAGCAGCAGTAAATAAATTGATATCAATTTTCTGTAACTAAACAAAGCAGCAAGATTCTTGCTGCTTTTACTTTTTCACACTTTGTTTCTTAATTATAGTTTGAACTAACAAAGTTATAAATATTATTATAAGAATTATAGGAATTATGAATACCGCCTTGCTGATCACAGCTTCAACTACCACTTGATTATTTACATCATAAAGTGTAATAATTTTTTGTTCATTATAAAATTCCCACCATGAAACAAGGTCCAACATTGTCAAAAACATTAACACATAATTATTTAAGAATTTGATATTTTTTAATTCTGACAACACAATACAAGCGGATGTCGCAATTATAAGCCATCCTAAAATCGTTTCATTGATGATATAATACTCAATCGGTTTACTGAAATAACTGATTGAAGCATACTTTATGTTCAATGTAGATAGTAATAATAATGCCATTACTATTTTGAACATTTTTATCTGTTTATTAGTCACTCCATTGTTCATATTCAGGTCGATAAGTACACAAATTATTATTTGTTAGTAAGTCATTATTGTAATTTGTTAAAGCATTGTTTAATACATTTGAATCTGAAATAGAATATACCGAGCTTGACTGATGCACCCAGTTAAATTCACCCGTATTCAAATAACCACCGCTGAATCTGCCTGACTTATTAGCATGTCTAACTACTAAAACATATCCATTAAATACAGTTTTATCATAGACACATCCTCTTTTAGTCGCATTATAGCTATAGTTTGCACTACTACTTAATCTTACCGTTTCAGATATGGTTTGAGCTGCGGAGTAAGCAATTCCTAACGCATCTAAAATTGTTTGAACTCCGGCAACATTAATACCTAATGCGTATCCTATTACCGTTAATGCCGTTCCGACCGCGAAACTTCTCCAATCCGCAGAAACCTTCGCGTAAGTATTTCTTGTTTCCGTAACTTTCACAGCCACCGAACTATTTAGAGCACTGCACATCAATTGTTGATTAGTTTTAACCCTATTAGTATACATAGGAAACTTAGATTTCAGGTGATTAAGTAATTGAGTATCATTTTGTGGAACTGTGCTGCTTGATATTGCCATTGCTTCAGTTGAATTCGACATCAACATGTCATAATCGGGTTCAATAACAATATTTCCATCAGAATCAGTTATGACTTTTAATCCTTTAATTAAACGTACTTCATCCAATTTTCCTTCATCTATAAGATTATATATTCTATTAAGTAACGTATCAGATATTTCAAAATGATAACCTTCTCTAAAGTGAGTAATTACATAAGCACTCGAATTTTCTTCAATATAGATACTGTCATTATTACTATCATATACTAATTTTTGTTTTAATCCGTCAGTTCCATACCAAAGACATACTTCTTTTCCATCATCTGCATAGTATTCAACGACAATATTATTATCATCAAGATATGTAATTTCTTTTATTTCTTTACAATTTTTAAGCATTTTTTCAACAGTATTATTTTTTGTAATTTTAGATATATCGTTTGTAACTGTTGTTTCATTTTTAATCATTTCAACAATATTATATTGATTATTCACATCCACATTCATTCCGTATTTGTCGTATTTTTCCATTTGACTTGCAGTTTGATGTATAGTTTTTGAATTATAAGTGAAAATTATACCATCCTCAATACCATTTTCATCAGCAAGTAAAATTCGTGTAGAAAAACAACTCAAAATTGTTATCAATGTTGTTAACAATAAACATATTCTCTTTTTCATTTTTCTTCTCCTTCCATCATTTTAAAATAAAAATTCTTGAATACTATTATCTTAAATTACACTCTCATAAGTTGCTCACCATTTACCTTTCTGTTTTTTATAATGTATTATTAAGTACCATGACTTAATATAAATTAATATCTTCTAAGTTAATAATATAATAACTCAATAAAAAAAGCAAATTTTATTTATGAATTTTGAATAAATAATGAGCTCTATCTTCATTCGTTTTAACTTTGTTCACTCAAAAAGAAGTGCAATTACACACTTCTTAATAAACTCTATTGAATAAAATCATAAATACCAAAGCAATCAGTACATTAACTGCTCCGACATGCAGCATGAATTGATATCCTTTTATCGGATTTTCTCTTCTTTTCGCCACATAATCGCCGTATTTTTCTTGCTTTTTCAGCCTTCCGAAAGGAATCAGTGTTTTCAAAGCAAACTTCAATCCCCAACTGATACCGTCAAAACTTCCCATATTGCTCAACACACACAATATTCCCATACAGAGAAGCATTACTCCCGGAATGAAGAAACCATCGGATAATAAGCGGTATGTATCCGCTAATGATTTCATATCGCGATTTGTTACATAAATCCATACTGCGATCAAGGACAGTAAAGAACTGATCCCATACTTCAATATAGAAATTTTAGTTTCCTTTCTCACAGATTAAATTCCTTTTTATAGCGTTCTTCTTCTTCGTCGTTGCACTTAACAAAGTGATTTGGACAAACTTCTCTGAATGTCGGTTGTTGTTGACTGTAATCGTGATCAGCTAACGGATTATAGACGATTCTCTTTCTCATCTTTTCCATATGCGGATCAGGTAGAGGAATAGCACTTAACAAAGCTCTGGTATACGGATGCATAGGATGAGCAAACAATTCATCCGAACTTGCCAATTCAACTAAGTTGCCGTAATACATAACTCCGATACGATCCGAGAAATATTTAACAACCGATAAATCATGAGCAATGAACAGAATGGTCAATCCTAATTCTTTACGCAAATCATTTAATAAATTGATAATTTGAGCTTGAATAGATACATCCAAAGCACTGATCGGTTCATCAGCAATAATCAAATCCGGATTCAACACAATTGCTCTGGCAATACCGATTCTTTGTCTTTGTCCGCCGGAAAATTCATGCGGATAACGTGAAGCATGCTCAGAAACCAAGCCGACTTTATCTAAAACTTTATAGACTTCTTGATCGATATAGTTCTTATCCTTGATTCCTCTGATCGTCAATCCTTCCGCAATTGTTTCCTTAACGGTCATACGCGGATCTAATGAAGCGATAGGATCTTGGAAAATCATTTGAATTTTATTGGTCAAGCGATCCTTTTTTGCAGAAGCAAGTTCTTCTTTCTTTTGTTTTAAAAGTTCATCCTTCTTTGTCGGATCTTCAGCGATCAATTTTTGATACTTAGTCTCAATTTCTTTTGCTTGCTTTTCGGCATATATTTTGTTGCAGTTTTTATGATCATTTTTAGCTGAAGCAATTTCCTGCTTCATTTTCTCTATTAACTGCTGACTCTGCTGCTTACGCTTTGTTTTTTCCTGCTCATCGGTTAATTTTGCCAAATCTTCCTTCAAAGCCTTCTTTTCATCAATAATAGCCTGACGATAGCTTCTGGTACCGGCAGCTATTCTTTGACCCTTAAAATAAACAGAACCACCTGTAATATCATATAAACGAATGATCGAACGACCCGTTGTTGTTTTACCGCAACCGGACTCACCAACTAAACCGAAGACTTCACCTTTATAAATGTCAAAACTAACATCATTTACTGCTTTTAAGTCTTGCTTGCCCATCTTGAAGAATTGTTCAAGATGTTGGACGGATAATAACACTTCTTTATTGTTGTCCATTTAATTGTGCTCCTCTCTTTTTCATTCTTTCAATACGATCGGTAACAATCTTTGGTGGCTCAATTTTCGGAGCATTCGGATGTAATAACCAAGTAGCTGCCCTGTGAGTCGGGCTTACTTCAAACATCGGCGGTTGCATTTCAAAATCAATCTTTAAGGCATATTTATTTCTTGCCGCAAAGGCATCTCCTACCGGTGGGTAAATTAAGTTAGGAGGAGTGCCCGGAATGGCTTCCAGCTTATCTTTAGTATCTAAATCCGGCATAGACGACAATAATGCCCAAGTATAAGGGTGTCGCGGATCATAGAATATTTCATCTGCTGTTCCTTCCTCAACGATCTTACCGGCATACATTACCGCAATTCTGTCAGCCATATTAGCCACAACACCTAAGTTGTGAGTAATGAAAATTACCGATAAATGTCTTTCCTTTTTTAATTTATTAATCAATTCCAAAATTTGAGCTTGAATAGTAACATCCAAAGCCGTTGTAGGCTCATCACAGATAAGGATATCCGGATCTGCTGCCAAGGCAATCGCAATTACAATACGCTGTCTCATACCGCCGGAAAATTCAAACGGATATTGATTATAACGAATTGTCGGTTCCGGAATTCCTACTTCTTCCAATAGTTTTAATGCTCTGGCTTTAGCCGTTTTCTTAGTAATTTTATGTACCAAGGCTTGTGCCTGTTCCTTAAAATATACCACCAAAGCTTCCATTTTCTCATTACTGCTGAAGTTAGCTTCATTTTCAACATCATTATTGTAACTATGCAATAAGTTTTCCAAAATAGAAACAATGTTCTCAATACCTAATTCCTTATCAAAGATAACTTTCGGAGCAACTTTCCAATCGACTTTTTTTCCTTTGGCAACCAATTTATCATGTTTAGCGGTTTGTTTTTCAAAACGCTTTTCCTCAACAACATTATGCTTTATTCCGGCAAAATAACCGCTGATAGCTGTTTGAAGACTGGTCGCAAAGGTATATTCGGTACTGTTCTTAACTACTTCCAAGCGATCAATAGCATCGTTTACTTTTCCGGATAAACTGCGGCCCAATTCGGTAGCTTGTTTTTCTTCAATTTCGCCATCGTGGAAATAGTGAATTGCTGAATGAAGTTCATCAATCAAGGCTTGTTTCTTAGCCATAGATTGATCGTGGCTGAATGTTATTGCTTTTGATCCTTGTGAAATAAATTCATTCATGAATTCTTTTTCCAAGAAGTCGTGAGCTTGCTTATTTAACTGTTCAACAGGAATTTCTTCAATCTTCACTTCCGGATTACGCATTGTATAATATCCCAATGAGAAGAAATCAGGAACTATCTTATTTAATGCTTCATTAAGTATTGCCGATAATTGCTTTAACTCGGCAATTAAACTCTCTGTTACAGTATTCTTTTCTAATGAATTAATTCCGTTTTCCAAATTTGCTTTAACATTTTGAATTTTTTCATCATTTACAACTACCCATGTGCTAATTGTTTTATCAATTCTTTTAATAAAATTTTTAATTTCCTTCTTAGCGTTGACATTTTGCTTTTTCTCAACCAAGAACAGGAAATCATCAACATCTACTTTTAATTCTTCCGCTTCATTATGAATAGTATCATAAGTCGCATTTAACTTTGTTGCCTTGATACAGAAATCATCAAATGTTTTACAATTTTCTTTATTTGCAGCAACCGAAGTCGCCTCATTTCCGCTGACAGCATCCATATTCTTATTCAATAATGCAAGTTTGCTGTTAAACAAATGTCTCGCATTACGACGGCTGGCAGCATTTTTCAGCAGCATTGCTTCTGTCAACTGTTTACCGATTTTCATAATCGGATTCAGGGAAGACATCGGATCTTGGAAGATCATCGCAATCTTGTCACCACGCAATTTATGGAAATCCTCTTCGCTTATACGTACCAAATCCTGCCCGTCATAAAATATTTGTCCGCCTTCAATCATACCGTTAGCGGCTAAAATACCCATGATTGCTCTATTGGTTACCGATTTACCAGAACCGGATTCCCCAACGATAGCCAAAGTTTCACCTTTATACAAGTCAAAGCTGACATCTCTTACAGCCTGCAATATTCCTGCCTGAGTACGGAAAGAAATCTTTAAATTTTTTACTTCTAACTTTTTTTCCATAACTACTCCTCACTTCCCCTTAATGATGGGTTGAAGGCATCACGTAAACCGTTACCGAATAGGTTGAATGAAATTTCCAACAAAGCGATGAACAATGCCGGGAATAACATTACATGCGGATAACTGGACATAACGGATTGACCGTTTGACAGCATAGATCCGACAGATGACATGGTCGGAGAATCTAAGTTTATAATTCCTAAATATGTTAAAGATGTTTCCTCAAAAATAACTCCCGGGATAACCAATACCGAACCGGTGATGATTGTTCCTAAACTATTAGGGAAGATATGTTTGAACATGATGCTCCAATCACTTGCTCCTAAAGTTCTCGCAGCCAAAACATACTCCTGATTTTTAAACCGATAGAACTGCATTCTGACTCGGGACGCCATGCCGATCCAACCGGTCAATACAAAGGCATAAATTAATGAAGGAATTGTTCCGACTTTACCCGATAAATGCAATTGGAACAATACAGTAACAACCATAAACGGAATACCGGATAAAATATCCGAAATACGTTCCATAATAATATCGGTTGCACCTCCGTAATATCCTTCGATTGCTCCATAAATAGCTCCGATTGTTAAGTTCACAGCAGAAACCAAAATAGCTAAAATGAATGAAAAACGCGCACCGGTAGCTAATCTTGAGAAGATATCATAACCGTTAGTATCTGTTCCGAAAATAAATGACGGTTCAAATCCATAACGATAAATAAAGTAATTATATGCATTAACTCTGCAAGAGTAATTATAACCGGTAGATGCCGATCCGGTTTTTTGAGCATAACGCCAATATGTTTGACGATCACCGCTGTTATATGGATCAGAAGCTAAACGCAAAGAATGATAATCATCTTCACCGACAGTAAAGTAAGCCGGAATGAAATTTCCTTCCGCATCCAATTCAGGATTACCTTTTTGATCGCATAAGTACCAAATGTTATTATCACCACCGGCAACAGCGACATCGGTACGCGGTAAAATAACTTGCAGTCCGTTTTCATCTTGCCATTTTTGAATCTGTTCATATTGCGGAGCGGTTAAAGTAACATTAAACGAACTCAAATTAGCATAAGAGTCTATTCTGACTTTATACATCTTCTGTTGTCCACGGAAAATATCATCCTTAATATACTCTTTGATTACTTTAACAATTACCTGATTACCCGTCTCCTGTTGAGCTGCAAGCAAACGATAATAACGGTTTTGAGATATATCCAATACCTGTGTACCATCCCAAATTCCCGTTCCTTCCATGAAACTTAATTTAGGCAACAGATATTGATAACGCATAATAATATTGTCTTTCGCGTAACTGTTTTGATAATTCTTATTGCAGAAATAAGGACCGATGATTGAATATAATACCAATATCAAAATAATATAAGCAGCAACGACAGAACTCTTGTTCTTTTTAAATCTGTTCCATGCATCTCCGAAATAACCGACAGCTTTTGTATCAAATTTTTGATCATGCATATCGGTGCGATTGGCTAATTCAAATTTATCTTTACTGATATTCATTAAATCTTTTTCTTCCATTTTATTTAGCCCCCATTCTAATTCTTGGGTCAATGATACTGTAACTGATATCAATAACAATACCGGCAACCAAGCCGATCAAAGTATAGAAACCCGACAGCAACATAAAGAAGTTATAATCAGGAGGTGTAGCCTGAATCGAACTTACATATAATTTACCGACGCCCGGTATAGAGAACATTTGTTCTATAATTAATGATCCGGACATGATAGAAATAAATTCGCCCAAAATCATCGGGAAGATCGGAACCATAGCATTACGCATAGCATGTCTAACCGTTGCCTGTCCCTTAGTTAAACCCTTGGTACGGGCAAGCAGCATAAATTCACTGGTTAATACTTCGGTCAACTCGGCACGAGTGTAACGAGCAAAACCGGCAATCGTTCCGAAAGACATAGAAAGAACAGCCGGAATCATCGAAGTGAAACCAACCCAACTGAATGCTCCTTGCGTAGCATTCATCGTTGCCGATGACCAACCCAATTTAAAATATAAAATATATTGTACTAAGAAAGCATATATAAATGACGGAACTGATACTACAATCATTACGCTTGTTGAAATAAGGTGATCAATCCAAGTATTCTTTTTCAAAGCAGCAACAATTCCTAAAACCAATCCCAAAGGAATTGAGAACAGAATTGAGTAAACATTAACAGCCACAGTAAAAGGTAGCTTTTGAACAAAAACACTCCAAACATCCTGCCCTAAATATAATACTTCGCTTGTTCCGAAATATCCTTGGAAAGCATATTTCCAGAAACGAGCATATTGTTGCATAATCGGAAGATTGTACCCTAACAGTTCTCTCCTTTGCAGAATCAATGCCATATCTTTACCGAACTGTTCTGCCGGAATATTCGGTAAAAGTTTAATAAATATGAAGCACATCGTAATAATGACTAAAAAAGTAAATAGCATCAAGACGATACGTTTCAATATATATTTAAACAAATACATATTTCAATACCTCTTTCTAATAATTTAGTTTACACAAAAATAAACAAAACGATTTGTTGCTTATTTATTATACCAAAATTAAATGTAATATAAAACCATAAAAACTGAAAGCAGTCATTTTTGTTACACTTTCTTACAGCAAATATTTGAAAATTATTTCATCAAGCAATTCATTTCCCGATAATCAAAAAAGGTATGGAACATTTCCACACCTTTTTAACAGAAATACTATAAACTTAACGGTTTATTTGTAATCCAAAGTACCGCCTTGTTCTTTAACATAGTTAGACCATTCGTCATCGTTCATCGCAAATGTGTAATATTGAACGCCGCCGCGGCCCATACCATATACATATTCTTCAGTATAGTACTTAACTCTCATGCCTCTTAATGAAGCAGTAGCTTTTAATCCAACAGGAATCATATCATATTGTTGTAATACGGCACCTTCCATAGCAGCTAAGATATCAAGACGCAATTCATTTTCTGCAGTTGTACCGGCAGTAACATCTTTAGTACCTGTTCCATCAACAACATTAGCAGTGATAGTTTCACCTGATAATGCTAAATACCAATCGTAAACAGGAGCACTTAATTTTTCACCGTTAATAGTAACTTCCAATAATTCTGAGCTTGTATCCCAAGCAGGGTCATATTGATAATTAGGATCAACATAAGCTTGAATTAAACTGTATGGGTTCAAAGCTGAGCCTGTCCAACCTACACCAAACAATAAGTCGATAGTGTTGTTCTTTAAGTAATCAGCGAAATTAGTAGAACCTAAAGGTTGAGATTGTGTAAATACAATGTGTCCTTCAAGTTTAGTACCTTCAACAGCTTCAGTCCAAACTTTCTTCAACAATTGATAACCGTTGTTGTAGTAAGCAGATGAACCTGAACCAGGTTGACCGATAATGATCTGGATTTCCCAGTTGTCACCGCTTGGAATATATTTAGCAGCAACAGCTTCATCGTAAGCAGCATTAAATAATTGTTTAGCACCTTCCAAATCGTAACCAGTGATTGATTCGATAGCTTCATCAATAGTAGCGTATTCTTTTCCTTCGCCGATTTCATCAGTTAAGCCCCAGAAATCAACAACAACTTGCTTAGCTTGTTCAGTTGTTCTGTAAGCAGTTCCTTTATCAGGGTCAGAAATAATCATATTGCCATATAATGCTTTTGCAGGAGATCCTGTAGGGTCAAGTGCCAATTCATAAGCAGCACGATCAACTGAGAATGATAATGCTTTACGGAAATCCTTCAAGCATAAGATTCTCTTAACTACTGTATTGCCGGCAGTAACCGGAGTAGCAGTCTTTTCTGCATTCAATAAGCCTTCTTCATCAGGGTTGAAGGCGATAAACCAAGTAGAATCACCTTCAGTGTAGTAAGTGAAATCACTTCCTTGATATGTATCCATATCTTTTGCTTGTAATCCGTATGAATCCAATTCACCTTTTAAGAACATTTCCAAACGAGTTGCAGCTTCTGATACTTGTTTAACAGAAAGAGCAGTTGCTTGGTATTGTCCCTTATGTTCTTCTTCATAATATCCATGCCAGTAAGTATTTCTTTCCATTAATACTTCTGAAGAATCAATATAAGTAGTCAACTTGTACGGACCATAACCGACATATGTTTCAACAGATGTAGCATATGAATTGCTGTAAACACCGCCATTGTCACTTTGGCAACTTTCATAAGTAGGAACGTGAACTAAGTTCATGTTGCTTCCTAAAGAATAGTTTAAATAGAAACCATCCAACGGCTTAGTCAAAGCAAGAACCAATGTATGATCATCTTTTGCGAAATATCCAACTTCATCCCAAGAATATTCAGGCCATACTTTTCCTAAGAAAGCCATTTCTTCGAATTCTTGATATGCATAATCGCCTCTGGTTGCAGCATAAGCTTCAACATCGGCATATCCTTGTAATGCAGCAATACAATTTTGTACAGCTTTTAATGTTTCAGCAGTTAATTTAACTTGTCCGTTTTCATCTGCAGCGCCTTCCAATAAAGCCCAATCAGCTTGGTTGTTATCTAAATAACCGGCACCTGCATAATCAGATAAACCATTGCTTCCCCAGTTGCCGCCGCTTGTTAAATCGATAACAACATCGGCACCGTTAACTTGTAAATGACCGTCTTCTGTTGCAGTAAATGTTGTAGGATCAACATATTCATCATCGCCAAATGCAGCTGATACGAATTCACTTAATGAATATGTGCCTTGTTTAACATATTCTTCTGCTCCGTAAACACGTAAGTCACCGTTATAGAAGTTATCTGCTCTGTAGTTAGCAGCTTTAGGGTTCATCAATAATTGAGCAGACTTAATAAAATCCTCGGCAGTGATAGGATCACCGTTGTCATATTTTAACCAAGTCTTTAATTCAATTTCATATACTTGATGTTCTGAATCTTCTGTAATTCCGTATTTTCCAACATATTCTTTCGTAACATCCTTAGGCATAGCATTAGCCATACTAGGAACGATTTGATATCCATCCTTGGTTTCGTTATAATCAAATACATACAAAGCATCTTCGGTATAGTCCAAAATAGTTGTAGCATCATTTGATTGATATGTGTGGTTATTCCAAGAAGTAGGTAATGAATCAGTAGCCGTACGATAAGTGTACTTAGCATTGTCATCAACATATGACTTGTTATGTTTATTACCACAACCGGTTAAAGTCAACACAAATGAAAGAACCAATAAACAAATACTAATTTTCTTTAAGTTTTTCATCTTTTCTTCCCTTCTAAGAGATCTGCAATCTCTAATTAATAACTATTATTTCACAATAATTTCATAAAATCAATAAATTTACAAATTTTTAGAAACTTTTTCACTCAATTGTAAACTGTTTCATAATATAAATGAAATTGTTTGCTTGTATTAGCTGATAACTCTAAAAAAAGAGACCGAAGAGGTCTCTAAATATCCTTTTTGTTAATTATTATATATGACCAATAGTAACAACCGGTCGCAACAAGCAAATAAACTAAAGTTGTTATCGGTGCCGATAAACTTTTATTTTCCAACCATTTGGCGGTTGTCGAAGCATTTCTGACAATATCCAAATCCAACTTTTGTTGCGAGAATAAATTGGTTAAATAGCCCATTATCTGACTTCCTTGAATTTTACCCACAAGAGAAGTACATTGTTTAAACAATAAAGCCAAATGATAATTAATGTCAACCATATTAAGCATTGTATTGTCTGTTGATCCGGTTAATTCTTTAACTATACGCATAATCGGGAAAAAGCCCATTGCGACAATCATTACTACCAACACTGGTAATAAAGCCGTTATTTTTTTCTTGCATGCACAACTTAATAAAGTTGATACCGAAGAGAATACAAAGATAATTAACAGACCATACAGAATATAAGACGGCAAATATTTGATCAATTCTTTGATTAAATTTCCGTCAATACGAGCTGTAAGAACTATTGTGCTGTAATATCCCAGTAATGACAATAACATCAAAACAGTCAACCCGGTTATATTACCCAATATCTTAGCAGTCAAAATTGTCGTCCTGCTGTTTGGCTTAGCTGCCAAAAGGCGGAATGTACCTTCGTGAGTTTCGCTGGCAATCAATCCGGAACTGCTTCCGGCAGTGAAACACATCAGCATTATTCCGTCAATGCCAAAGAAAACCATCAAATGTTGCATCATTAACAAATTGTTCAAGCATTCGTTATAAGCTTGTCCGGTTTTAGTGAAAACTGTTTTATTTAGCACTACACCGATACCGACGCCGATGATAAGGGCAATAACAATGCTGACTTTTTTTAAAGTTGTTTCCAACGTTCTTAAAAAGATGTGTTTCATTCATTTTCTCCCTTCAAAGCTTGTTTATATAAAGAATCAAGTGATAAGAATTCCTCATTCATTTTATTCAGAACAAGATTACTCTCATATACTATCTTAACAATATCCTTTTTCAAAGATTGAGTTTCAGCAGTATTGAAGCGTAAATCGTCTTCTTCTTTCTCATAAGAATATTTCCCGGCAAGCTTTTCCAACAATAAATCATTATCAGAGCTGCTGACAACCACAATACCGCGTTTGAATTTTTCTTGAGCGGCATGAATTTCTTCATCCATAACCAATCGTCCGTGATTAATCATAATAACATGATCAATAACCGTTTCCAATTCGGTTAAAACATGCGAGCTGATCAACACTGTTAATTTACGCTCATCAACCATTTTACGAACAGTATCCAAAATTTCCATTCTGCTTGTCGGATCAAGATTGGCTGTCGGTTCATCCAACAAAAGTATTTTCGGATCATGAATCATGGCCTGAGCCAGAGAAACCTTCTTTTTCATACCGGTAGAGAACTTGCTGACTTTTTTAAAGGCATGTTCCTCCAATTCAAATTGTTTAATTAATTCTATCGCTTTGGTTGCTGCCTGGTCTTTATCCAAACCACCCAATGTTCCCATATACCACAGATATTCGATACAACTCATATCCAAGTAGAAACTGGTAAACTCCGGTGAATATCCTAATTGACATAAAGCATCCTTACTGCCCAAAGGATATCCCATAACCGTACCGCTGCCGGAAGTCGGGCGAATCGAACCCATAATAGTTGCCATTGTTGTAGACTTACCGGCACCGTTAGGACCGACAATTCCGTAAACTTTTCCCGGGACTAATTTCAAAGTAAGGTCGTTAACAGCTGTGAAGTTGCCGAATTTCTTCGTAATATGTTCTAATTCTACACAATATTCACTCATTTGCCCAATGCCTCCTTACCTTTCTTGTTAATATAATATTTTCTGGCCATATTACCGATAACCGCGATAATCAAAATTGCCGCTGCCAGAACTACCAAATACTGACTATGACTGTTTTGTACCGAAACGGTTATGTCATAACTCTCTCTGCCGACTTTACCTAATCCGTCATCCAGGGATAAAGTTATCGTATGTTCACCGGCCGTTAATGGCAAATCATAACTGTTATTATCGGTTATCGAAGCCACCAAAGTACCGTTATCATAAATATTCATCGTACTGTACTGCTGTTGGCTTTCCCAACTGAGATGAACAATATGCTCCGTACTCTCTTGCGGTATATCCGCAGTGACTTCAAAACTCTTTCGAGTATCCAACAAATAAATATTTTTACTGCTGTCGGCTACCAATAATGCATCATTACTTAGCATTACATAGTCATCGCCTTTGACTTTATATTCAGCGATAATAGTCTGTTGTTCCATATCAAACAATGATGTTGTATTATCATTTTTAATAACAAAGTATTTATTACTGTTTTTTACAGCCGCAATTTCGCTATAAGTGCCATCACCGTTTTTATTGTAGGCAACTTCTTTTATCAATGTATAAGTGGTCGGATCATATACGAAAATAGAGTTGACCTGAAACCAATTTTCGGTATCATAATAAGTCTTTTTAATTCCAAAATCGCTCAATCCGTCATCGTTTAAATCGGAATATAAGAAACAATTTTCCATTTCCTGTCCATCAATGATAAATTCAACATAATAATCCGGATGATAATAGTCATTGTTTGAAGTATATAAAATCGCTTCATCTTCACCATCATTGCCCCAATAGTTGAAACTCATTTTCTCTTCAGCAGTATCACCGTCAATAATAGAATAATTACCGCTAGAAGATGAATAATGATAAATTTCTTTATATCCATCATTATTCAAATCAAAATCCATGACTTTAAATGTTTCGTAATCAGATACGCCATTCGGGCAGAATGTATACCAATAATTAAAATTCTTACCACTATAAATCCAGAAAACCTGGTACCCCTGATCATTTTTACCATTTAAGACAAATTCTTTGACTCCGTCACTGTTGATATCTTCAAAAACCTTACCGTATGTTCCGTTTTGGAATTCCGGATTAACATCAATATAAGTATATCGTTTATATTCAACATCATAGGTATAAGAAATACGCGATGTAAACATTTCTACTCGACTATCCGAAAAAGTAATGTAATCAACAAACCCATCACCGTTAACATCACCTAATTCTTCCACACGACCTTTGGTTTCAAAATAACTGTTAACACTGCCTTTTAAGTTAAAATTCTTTGAAGAAACAACACCTTGAGAAGTCAAAATTTCTCTCTTGCCATCCCAATCCATATCATTTACCAAAGATACTTTATCTATCAAAGCATAATAATAAACTGCTCTTCCGTATTGATCATACGATTTATAAAGGAAAATCTTATCATTGGCTAAAATCGAGCCATCACTACCACTGATAATAATCAAGTTACTGTCGACAGCTTCATCTTTGGAATTATAATTATTGACAACTGCCAAATAATCATCTATTCCATCATAGTTATAATCACCTAAACCTAAATACTCGATACCATGATTGTTTCCGGCGGAAATTTCGTATTTCCAATTGACTGTTTCACCGTCAACCTGATATGAAATAATTTTACGGCATCTTCCATTCAATTTGTAACTTATAACCACACCGTTTTCATCGGATTTAACCATCTCGGCAGTTTGCTTATCAAACAAATAATTCACTTTATTCAGATCATTACTGATGATGCAGGCTCCGGCTTTAAAGCCTTCCAATAAATAAGTATCATCAGTCAAATATGACAATTTAAATTTTGTGTCATTTGTTCCGATACCCAAAGATAATTCTTTTTGAATCAACAATTGTCCTTGATAATCGTATACGGTAATTTTTTCTTTTTCATCTGAAAGATAGGCAATTGTTACTGTATCAGTAATTTCTTCTCCGACAATTCTTTTGCTGAACACACCATATACGCGATCCGGTGCTGTATCTTGATAATCATATTTATATACAATCGAATTGGTTGCCAAATCATATAATAGGAAACATTTGAAATTATATTGATTGTATGTAGCTAAACTTTCATTATCAAAGAAATAACAACTGATTAACACATAATTATCTCTTTGGTCAATAATCTTATAACCTCGGAAACTTCCGGAAAAGATATTTGCTTGAACACTGTCAGCACCATACTCGTAATTGTAACTTAAACTGTTTATGAAAGTTTCTTCATCAACAACATTTAAAGCCGTGCTTTCACAACCGGTTTCTTCATCAATATAGTAATATAAGTAGCCATCTTCACTGGTTATGTAGATCTGTCCGTTTACAATCTCAATATCCCATAAATTCATTTGAGAATAAAATTCAACATTTTCATTCCAAGTCAAAGATGTTTCATAGCGATTAGAGATAACTTTTTTGCTGATAAGCGATAAATCGGTTGAATTCAGAAAACCTAATTGTCCCAACTGATCAACAAATACCAATTTATCATCTACAACTTCCATATCCCAAATATTATCATCATTTACATAAGCATTTAATAATGTACCGTCTGCCAAATTATACTCGGCAATCGTATAATCATAAATAATAAATGTTCTCTCTCCGCTTTGGACAAACTTATATATATATGAGTTCTTGTTTACCGCGACGCTTTTTTCGTCATATCCGATATAAGTCAGTTTAAAGGAAGAAATGATTTGACCATCATTACCGCTGATGACAAACATTTGATCGGTATTATCAGGAGAATTTTGATAAGTCAAAAAATCAGGATAACCATCGGAATTAATATCGTTAACAACCTGCATTTTAACCACTTCAAATTTAGTATCCAAATGTTTTATACCATTGTCATTGATGATATCAATACCGTTCTCTCCATAGAATACTCTTGATGTCATTTCTTCGTAGACAATTTCATAACTCTCATTAGCATTATCTACTTGTCCGACATTATTCAGCTTCTCAATACTTTTTTCTTTGGCATTTGTCGTTACCAAAGTGTTGAAAAAAGTCAGAGAAGCTAAAAATATTACTAAAAATCGCTTCATAGCAACCTCCTACTTTCCTTAAATTAATATAACATAACACTTGCTAAATGTTATTTAAGACTTTTTTAATTATTCAGTGCCGAATAATCATCAGCTATAATCATCTGACGATATTCATTAATAATCTGCTCAAATTGATTATAAGTTTCCATAAAGTTAATTTTAGCCTTCACTTTATTGGCGAAAGGCAATCCGTTTATATACCAACAAGCATGACCGCGCATTTCTTTAATTCCGGTTTTTTCTCCTTTTAAGCGGACCAACCTTTGCCCATGTAACAAGCATTGATCTAACCTTTCTAAATCGGAAGGATCATCGATTATCCGCTGATACTTATCAAATTCCACCAGCTTTTTTATCAACCAAGGATTACCTAAGCAACCACGAGCAATCATGAAAAAATCACAACCGGTTTGTTCTTTCATTGTTACATAATCTTCAATATTGTTTATATCACCATTACCTATAATCGGAATATTATTGACTTTTTCCTTGACTTGCCGAATCAAATCCCAATCGGAATGACCACTGTAATATTGAGCCCTCGTTCTCGGATGAATCGCAATAGCACTTACACCGGTTTTAGCCATTTTTTCCGCCATTGAAACCACATTGATATGCTGATGATCCCATCCGGCACGTAATTTGACAGTTAAGGGTTTATTAATGTTTTTAACAATCTCTTTTACCATTTCACAAGCATAATCCTCTTCCAACATCAAAGAACATCCGCCGTTTCCTCGGCACACTTTTGGCACCGGACAACCCATATTTATGTCAATAATATCGCAATCGGTCTGTTTATCCATATATTGCGCTGCCTTAATCATCGTATCCGCATCTTTACCAAAAAGCTGTAACGCAATCGGTTTTTCTGTTTGTTCTACCTGACACATTTGCAAAGTTTTCTTATTATTGAAACAAATTGCTTTGTCGCTGATCATTTCGCTGTAAATCAACGCTGGATTGAATTGTTTCAAAATAGAACGAAAAGAATTGTTGCTGATACCGGCCATCGGACCGACTATTATATGATTATCCAATTGTACATTGCCGATTTTTATTTCTTCACTCATATTTATCTGTCACCTTTCAGAGAGAAAAATCGGTATTACTACCGATTAATTGATTATTTGTTTGTTTTCTTGCTGCTTTGCTTCTTCTTCGGCACGATTATGTGCGTTGACAAACCCCTGCAAAGTTTCCTCGCTGTATTCGTACTTGGTATTACAGAATTTACAAACCACTTCGCAACCATGATCTTCGTCAATCATCTTCTGCAAATCTTCCTTTGGCAAACGACTTAAAATAACCGCAAATTTACCTTTGCTGCATTCACATTTAAAGCGCAACGGTTGACTTTCCAATTGTTGATAATCATTAAATATCATACTTAATATTTTTTGTGGGTCTTCCATCTCGGCAATTGTCTGCGATATAGGTTTTAAATGCTTAACTATGTCTTCTACCATTTTCAATTCGGTTTCACCGGCAGACGGTAACATTTGAATCAACAATGCTCCGGCAGCCTTAATACTTCCGTCCGGATTAACCAGTACACCGACACTTACCGCACTGGCTGTCTGCTCGCTTTCGGCATAATAATAAGCAAAATCATCACCGATTTCACCTGTTTGTAACGGCACTTCAGAAATAAATGGCTGTTTCATAGACATATCTTTGATCACACGCAATACGCCGTCTGTTCCGACAGCTTTACCGACATCCAACTTTTCAGGATGATCTTCTTTGCTGAAATCCACATGCGGATTAGTCACAAAACCTCTAACTTTACCATTACAGTAAGCATCGACTACCATTTGTCCCAATGGACCTTTTCCATCTATTTGAATCTCAATTTTTTCGTGTTTATCCTTAAGCATTGAACCCATAATACAACCGACAGATAATGTTCGCCCTAAAGCTGCGGCTGCTGTCGGCCAGCAATCATGACGAGTACAAGCTTCTTGAACTAATTGCGTTGTATTACAACAAAAAACCCTGACATTACCGCCTAAAGCAGTACCTCTTGATAAAATATCCATTTTTCTTTTCCTTTCTTTCACAAAACAGCACATTAATGTGCTGTTTTCATATTAATTACTTGTTTCGTTCGGCTTAGTTTCCGCAACTACATCTTTACGACCGTACTTAACAATATTATCTAAATCTTCTTTGGTTAATGTTTCGTATTCCTCTAACTCATGAACGATATTATCCAACACATCACGATGAGAATTGATAATGCTCTTAGCTTTATCATAAGCCTCATTGATGATCTTTCTGACTTCGTGATCAATTTCGCTGGCTAAACCATCGGAATGATTCTTAGTTGTTGTATAATCGCGACCGAGGAAAACATTTCCATCTTCCTTAGAATACTGGATAGGTCCTAAAGAACTCATACCGTAAGCACTAACCATTGCTTGAGCAATTTTAGTTGCTCTTTCGATATCATTGCTTGCACCGGTAGAAATTTCTCCCAAAACTGTTTCTTCGGCTACTCTTCCACCTAATAAACCGCAGATTTCACCTTCTAAATCGCTTTTAGTCGATAACATTTTGTCCTCTTTCGGAGTCATCATGTTATATCCGCCGGCCATTCCGCGCGGAATAATAGTAACCTTTTGAACAATTTCGGCAGAATCCAAGAAAATACCGATAACAGCATGTCCGGCTTCATGAACCGCAACCATATGCTTTTCTTTCGGTGAATATTTCTTGCTCTTTTTTGCCGGTCCACCGATTGTACGATCTATAGCTTCATCCAAATCAGCCATATCAATTTCGGTATGTTTATTTCTGACAGCCATAATTGCCGCTTCGTTCAAAACATTTTCTAAATCAGCACCGGAAAATCCCGGAGTACGAGCAGCCAAAGCTGCCAAATCGATATCCTTTGACAAAACCTTATTACGAGCGTGAACTTTCAAAATTGCTTCCCTACCCTTTTTATCCGGTAAAGATACAGTGATCTGACGATCAAATCTTCCCGGTCTTAACAATGCCGGATCCAATACATCCGGTCTGTTGGTAGCAGCGATAATAACAATTCCCGCATTCTCATCAATTCCATCCATTTCAACCAGTAATTGGTTCAAAGTCTGCTCTCTTTCATCGTTTCCGCCACCCATTCCGGCACCGCGCTGACGACCGACAGCATCAATTTCATCAATAAAAATAATACAAGGAGCAGTCTTTTTAGCTGTTTTGAACATATCTCTTACTCTGCTGGCTCCGACACCGACAAACATTTCTACAAAATCCGAACCGGAAATAGAATAGAAAGGAACATCGGCTTCACCGGCTACCGCTTTAGCCAATAAAGTCTTACCTGTTCCGGGACTGCCAACCATCAAGACACCCTTAGGAATTCTGGCACCCATCTTCGCAAATTTATCCGGCGACTTCAAATACTCGATAAGTTCAGCCATTTCTTCTTTTTCTTCATCACAACCGGCAACATCATCAAAGCGAACTTTAACATTGCCTTCCAATCTGGCTCTCGATTTAGAAAACTCAAATGCCTTATTGTTGGATCCGGCATTCATTCTGCTAAGCATAAATATTCCGAAACCAACTAACAGAGCCAAAGGAATCAATTGCGTCATAAATTCAGCAAAATAATTCGTCCGATAAGGATTCTCTATCGTAATATTGGCATCTTTAACTTTTTCATTTAATAATGTGATCAATTCATCATTTTGTTGTTGCGTGTTTGGTACGGAAGCAACAAAAGTATAATCAATATCTTTTTCTGTATAAATACCGCTGATGTCAATTACAGTCGTATTCATTGTTAAAGTAACAGAATCAATCTTTTTAGTATCTAAAATTTCTTGCAGTTCACCATAAG
The DNA here is from genome assembly GCA_030525245.1 of Erysipelotrichia bacterium. Classification (GTDB taxonomy): domain Bacteria; phylum Bacillota_I; class Bacilli_A; order Erysipelotrichales; family Erysipelotrichaceae; genus UBA1783. Next base: position 622 of record JAUNFB010000007.1, on the reverse strand, counting down.
TCAAAGTCTGAGTTCTGCTCATTTTGGTAAACGAGAATAAACTGCTAAACAATAAAACGGTAACCAAATAAGGTATGACAGATAACCATCTCTTATTTTTCAATTAAATTCACCATCCTTTAATAACATTCTTCTTTTAATACACCGACATAAGGTAAATTACGATATTTCTGCTCGTAGTCAAGACCAAATCCGATCACAAATTCGTTTTCAATCTCAAAACCGACATAATCGGCATTGACATCACAAGTTCTTCTGGATTGCTTGTTTAACAAAGCGACAACTTTCACATCATGAGCACCTTTATGGTACAACATTTCTTTTAACTTTTTGATTGTCAAACCGGTATCTATAATATCTTCAATCAAAACAATATCTCTGTCAACAATTGAGCAGTCCAAATCCTTTATAATCTTTATATCTCCTTGAGATTCGGTGCCAGAATAACTGCTTGCGGCAATAAAATCAATCTTGATATCTGTATCAATTCGCTTAATAAGCTCGGCCATGAAAGGCAAAGATCCCTTCAATATTCCAACAAATAAGACATCATGACTGTTGCCGGCATAATCCTGCGTCAATTGTTTTCCTAATTCTTTGCATCTCGCGTTAATTTGTTCTT
>JAUNFB010000083.1:2576-2854 GCA_030525245.1 Erysipelotrichia bacterium | reverse complement strand
AGGCGTTGGATTGGCTGCTGATATATTCAATGAGCAAACGACCTCAAACAGTAGCAAAAATTTATAAGATATTCGGTTTTGATATTACTGTATTAGGTTTAAAAATACTTGATAGGATAAAATAATATGAAAAACAGTTACAGTGAGGAAAATTTGCCGAAAGTGTTGGCTATATCATTAAGCACTTGGAGAAGCGACAGTGGGATACACACCCAAACAGATTTGTTTAAATTTTGGAATCCTGATAAAGTGGCTCAAATTTATACTAAATCAGATTT
>JAUNFB010000083.1:0-2566 GCA_030525245.1 Erysipelotrichia bacterium | reverse complement strand
CCCAATACACCCGTTTGCAAAACTTTTTTTCAAATTTCAGAAAACGAAATTATTCACAGTGTTATTAACCGAAAACCAGTCGGAAAAAGAGTATATAACGGTGAGGAAGCTGATAAAAAAGCCGTTGAAGCTGAAAAAAATCTTTATTCAAAGGCTCATAAAAAGAAATCCTGGTTTATGACTATTATGCGTGAAGTTGTTTGGAATTTTGGTAAATGGAAAACAAGAGAACTTGATGAATTTGTTAAAGATTTTGATGCGGATGTTTATTTTGTTCCGGTTTATCCTGTTGTATATACTGCGAAAATTCAGCAATACATACTCAAGAAATTCCCAAAACCATATGTTTGTTATCTTGCAGATGATAATTATTCTTATCAAGCGTGCGGAAAAAATATTTTGGCTTATATACACAGACATATGTTGCGTAAGGTTGTTAAAAAACTTGCTGAAAATTGTGATGAGATGTTTACAATTACAAAAACAGAAGCAAAAGATACAGACAATCTTTTCGGTACACACAGTGTGGTTTTGACTAAAGGCATTGACTACAGTAATTTGCAATTTAAAGAGATTAAACCGAGCAATCCTATAAAAATGGTTTATACCGGAAATTTACTTATCGGCAGGGCAAATTCGCTTGTTGAAATTTCCAAAGCATTAAGGAATATTAATAAAAACGGCGAAGTTGTAACGCTTGACATTTATTCTCCTACAGTGCTTGATGATAAAACAATGACTTATTTGAATTCGAACGGTTGTCATTATAAGGGTGCTGTTGCAAAAGAAAAAGTTGCCGAAATTCAAAATGACGCAGATATAGTTATATTTGTTGAATCGCTCGAAAAAGCTCATAGATATGATGCAAGACTTTCGTTTTCAACAAAGTTAACCGATTATTTTGCAAGCGGTAAGTGTATTTTTGCAATAGGCGATAAAACCATTGCGCCGATAGAATATTTAAAAGAAAATGCTGCTGCTGTTATTGTAACCGATTATACGGATATTGAAAGTAAATTAAGTGAACTTATTAATAATCCTAAACTTATTTCGAAGTACGGAAAAAAAGCATTTGAGTGCGGCTACCGAAATCATGAGGAATCTAAAGTTAAAGAAACCTTTATTTCAACAATATGTAAAGCCGCAAACGGAGAATAAAAATGAGCTTTTCATATAAAAATGAAAAAAACAGAATAATTGAACGGCTGAAAGAAAAAAATCTCCCGTTAGACCAATGTGAAATTGTTGCGGATGTAATGGCTACCGCAGATATGTATGGCGTAACTTCTCACGGAGTAAGAATTTTAGATTCTCATATTCAACGTCTTGAACGCGGAGCATATAATGTTAATCCACAGTTTAAGCATATTAAGGAAACTTCTGCATTTGCACTTGTTGACGGAGATAATGCATTGGGATTTGTCAGTGCCGACTATTGTATGAATTACGCTGTTGAGAAATGCAAGGAAAGCGGAATTTTTCATGTTATCAGCAAAAATAACAATACTTTCGGTCCGGCATTCTATTATCCTTTGCAGGCGGCAAAATCCGGTATGATAGGTTTTGTATGCTGTAACAGTCCTGCTCAAATGGCACCTATCGGCGGTAAAGATAAATTGCTCGGAACAAATCCATTTGCCGCTGTTATTCCTGTACCTAATAGTGAACCTATAATTATTGATATGGCCACAAGTGTTGTTGCCAAATCAAAGTTTAAAGAATATAAAGAACAGAATAAGAAACTCCCTGAAGGTTGGGCTTTGGATAAAGAAGGCAATTCTACAATAGATCCCGATGCGGCAATGCAAGGACTTGTTCAGCCGATGGCGGGATTTAAAGGTTACGCAATTTCAATGTTGATTGATATATTGTCGGGCGTGATTTCCGGAGCTTCGTATTTGGATAAGGTCGGTCGTTTTTATTCGGAAGATAAAAATTCTATGAATGTTGGATTTTATTTTACTGCAATTAATCCTAAATTGATTATCGGTGAAGAATATGATGAGATTATAACGGATTTTGTAAATAAAATTCGTGAATCGGAAACTATCGGTAATGCAAAGATTTGCTTGCCGGGTGATGACAGAATATCATATATGAGAGATGTTACTATAAATGAAAGTGCTTCAAATTAACGCAGTTTACGGATATGACAGTACGGGAATTATTGTCAGAGAAATTGAACAGGAATTGTTGGAAAATAACGAGGAGGCATTTGTTGCTTATCAATTTACTCATGGAATGCCCGCAAACCCTTATCGTTTAGGAAATATATTTGATTGGAAAATTCACGCGTTATATACAAGAGCTGTTGGAAAGCAAGCGTATGCAAGTGTTTTGTCAACAAAGAAATTCCTTTTTTATTTAGATAAAATAAAACCGGATATAGTACATCTTCATAATGTTCACAGTAATTGTATAAATTTGAATATGTTGCTTAAATATTTGGCAAACAACAATATAGCAACCGTGTTGACCTTGCATGATAATTGGTTTTTTACCGGAAAATGTTTCCATTTTGTCGGTTCGGGATGTGAAAAATGGAAAACAGGCTGTTGTAATTGTC
>JAUNFB010000037.1 GCA_030525245.1 Erysipelotrichia bacterium | reverse complement strand
CTGTGCTTTTTCTTTTAATTCTTTATCGTTTGACATATGATTTACTAATTCACTTGTAGGATTGATGGCAACTGGATTGCCAACACGTCTAAGCATTGTTATGTCACCATTAGTATCACCATAAGCATAAGACTTGCTTAAATCTATATTATATTTTTCAACAAAATTATCTATGGCCAAGTTTTTACTAGTGGAATCCCACATTGGAATGACAGTTCCATTGAATCTTCCATCTTCAAAAACATAATTACTACCAGCAAAATCAGTAGCATTATATTTTTTTGCCATTTTTTCTACTAAGAAATTAGGGCTTCCAGAAATAAATATAACTTTATGTCCATTATCTAAATGCCATTTAATTCTTGAGCGAGTATATTTATAAACACGTTCTGCCTTCAATGCTATAACTTGATCGCTAGTAAAATCTATGCAATTTTTATCAACATTTAATAAGGAATGAACGTATAAATCACAAATTTCAAGCAAGTAATCATCATAATTACCTTGCCTTTTATCCCAATCTAAAAATGTATCCCTTGCATGGGCAACCCAAGCTCTTTGATCTACAATTTCATATTTAATAAGTTTCTTAAAATGTTCTACCATTAGAGAATCTCTATAAATTGTTCCGTCTATATCAAAAAAAGCTCCTATATTTTTCATTGAATCACCTCATTTAAGTCTTTACTTTATTATATTATAAAATTTCATCATAATATGTATTATTAATTTTTAATTTAAAATCACCACGACCAGGTCTATTGACCAAATAACTATTTAGTTTATTAACCTCATTACAGGTAATAACAAACAGCTTCTTACCACTATCGATACCATCGAACAGACTTAGCATCTCTTCCTGCGGATCCATATCATCGGTCTTTCCGAAGGTCTTTTCAAATTCATCGAAAATAACACAAACTTCCTGCTCAATGGAAGAAAGAAAATCTGCAATGCCAGGGATATATTGAGAAACGATGATTACTGCCATCCCTCTAGCGATACACTTCTCGGCAAGAATTCTCGCAAATAGAGATTTACCGATACCTTTCTGACCACTAAGGATAATACCAAAGTTTCTATCAGTTACAGCAAAGGAATTAAGAACTTTATTAACCTTTACTTCATGGTTGCCATAGATCTTATCTTCTTTAGTTTCGAGTTCAGCACGAGGGGTCAACCAAAAACCCATCATTTTATGAAAACAAACATCATAGGTATCAACAGGAAGATTTTTATAGGTCTTAACATCTTCACCGTAAATCTGAACTCTAGATCCTGAAACTACAATATTCATTAAGAAAAAATCCTCCTTATTTTTAATGGTGCGAATGGTTGGGTTCGAACCAACGACCCCCGCGTTATCAGCACGGTGCTCTAACCAACTGAGCTACACTCGCATATTTACAAGACTCTTTTTATTTCTTAAAAATGCAAGAATTAAAAATAAATTGCTGTATGAGTCTTTCTTTAACTTACATATATATTATAACAAAAATTTTTATAAAAATCAAATGATTTTTATTGGCGCGCCAGGAGGGACTCGAACCCCCGGCCCTAGGTTTAGAAGACCTATGCTCTATCCAACTGAGCTACTGGCGCTTATAAACGAACCCAGTTAAAATCAGAGTATTTTGAACCAGCTTTGCAGACATATCTATTATCAATGTCCTCATTAATGACAAAATACCAATCGGTATCAGAGATATACTTCACACATCTGATATAGGTGCCAAAATAACTAGACCAGGCTTTTTTATGATAATTGAAGAAAAAATCCATTTGCCCGTTCCTTAGTTTAGGTTTCTCTCAAAGCAATTTTATTGCTTTGAGAGATATTCTTCTATCGTCATCCCAAAATTCTTTTCAAAATAATGAAATTCTCGATGGCAATTAGCACATAACACTATACATTTTTGAAGCTCAGCTAAAAGCTTTTTTCGCTTGAAGATTTTATCATGTGTGCTATCGTATTTTCTTTTTGAGTGGGGTCTATATGATGAAATTCCATTAAATATTCTCTAGATTCACCACATTTTTGGCATCCACATGATTTATAGTTATTTACAATCGTAGTATTTCTTTCTTTTTGCAAGACCGCAGTTGATAATACACTTTCTTGTCGCTGTAAAGAATTTGCATATCTTATTTTATCAGCTTGTTTTTCGCATTCTTTACACTGTGAATGCAAAGTTCCTTGGGCTTTATTCCGCCATCTAAAAGAGGTTATTGGTAATTCTTGTTTACATTTTGAACAAACTTTAGTTTTTTGCATATTTTATAGCTCCTTTCTTTTGCTATTATATATGAAAAAACTAAATATTAAATTAATTTTTTCAGTCTAAAAATTTTTCAGTCCCCTGCTCTACCGACTGAGCTATCTGGGCATGTGGTCGGGCATTTGAGGATCGAACTCAAAACCTCTCAATTATAAGTTGAGTGCTCTAACCAATTGAGCTAATGCCCAATACACTCAAGACACATTTGTTTGTAATTGGGAATCGAACCCAAATTGTTTCTTTTTCAGAGAAATGTCTTATCCGTTTGACTATTACAAAATTTGCTGTGTGTGTCTTTACTTTATAAAAATATTATACAATATTTTTTTATAAAAATCAATTTATTTTTCACATTTTCTGTCAAGACCAGCGACACCACGTGGAGGTATTGTGAAATAGTCGCCGCAGGGGCTGTAGGACTCGAACCTACGTGGGCTGTTAACCGGCGGTTTTGGAGACCGCTGCAATCGCCGCTATGCGAAACCCCTATATAAAAATGGGGTGACTGGCGGAATTCGAATCCGCGACCTTCTGAGCCACAATCAGACGTTCTTCCAACTGAACTACAGCCACATGGTATCCCTTGAGAGACTCGAACTCCCGATCTTGTGATTCGTAGTCACACGCTTTCTCCAACTAAGCTAAAGGGATATAAAAGCGTATTTATTAGTTTTGAATGACGAAATCAAAAGTTAATAAATACTCAGCATTAACCAAAATGAAGTACCATTTCTGGGGGTTGTCATCCCACTGCGTACTTTGGTTCTTTTAAACAAAGGATTTTATGTTTGTTCAAAGGTCTTACGGGTTGCGCTTATTGCTGTACTAGAGGCGTGTAAGACTCTTGGCGGAGGGGGTGGGATTCGAACCCACGGGCCCTTGCGGGCCACCGGTTTTCTAGACCGGCGCACTAAGCCAAGCTATGCGACCCCTCCATATACACTGCTAACAAAATTGTACTTCTTTCGCTTGGTGCCAGCAGATAGAATTGAACCATCGACCTATGACTTATGAGGCCATCACTCTAACCAGCTGAGCTATACTGGCATATATATCGCTACGATTCCCGATTCTCCACGTAGTCATTCTTCCTTTAAAAGTTGACTAAAAGAATGTGATATTTTATTGATCGTACTACATCAACGATATAAGTAAGATACTTTTATTAGTATCTTTGGCGGAGAGTGAGAGGCTCGAACTCTCGCACCAGTTATTCGCCGGCCTAGCAGTTTGCTATAACAATGCTCAAAGTCTTTTAATTACCTCCTCAAATTCATAGTCTTTAGCCCAATTAATATTAGATTGATTTGGTTGTTTAGAAGAAAAGCGTAACTTTTTTTCAGTTGAACATTCATCAATGGGAATTACATATAATTTATTATCAAAATAAGTTGCAAATAAATCAACTTCATCTGATTGGTAAAAATGTTTTTTCCCATTGCAAACTGTATAACAAGAAAATACAATTCCAGAATGTTCTTCATCTATCCATCGAGATGTTTTTATTTGAACTTTATATAATTTATTGTTAATATCCCAAATTTGATCATATCTATCTTTATCTCCGAAAGGTAAAGATACTGAATATCCTTGATTTACGAGATAAGATAAAATATTGACCTCAGTCATTTTTCCTACTTGATTAGTGTTCATGTTATAAAAGACTTTATAAGTTTATTAGAGCAAACTGCCCCCTTCACCAACTTGGGTAACTCTCCAAAAAAAATATAGAAAAAAATGACGGCAAGAAAAACAAGCCTTACAGCCTAGATGTAAAAGAAGCCGTCATGATGATTCTTTTGTTTCTACATACTTTAAAATATATAGAAAAGGGTAGGTAACATCCCTCCAGCCGTGCAAACCTTCAAAATTAGTCGGAAAGGGTGACAAAATATTAGCACGGATCCCCAGTCGGAGTTCTTATGGTTGCGAAGGGCGGGACTCGAACCCGCGATTTCCACCTTATGAGGGTGGCGAGATGGCCGCTTCTCTACCCCGCAATGGCGACCTGGATGGGACTCGAACCCACGATAACTGGAGAGACAGTCCAGCGCATTAGCCACTATGCTACCAGGCCAAAAATGAGAGTTTCTAGTCTTATACGCTCACAACTTGCTGGTGGGCAGGGTGGGAGTCGAACCCACTCACCTATAAGGAACGGATTTACAGTCCGCCGCGACTCTCCGACTTCGCCGCCTACCCATATCATATGAAGTATATGTCTAACCTCAACTTCAATACCCACCAATAATGCATAAGCATTATTACTTAGACATTTCCAAAGATTGCCCACACTTAAAAACTCTATTTAAAACTGTGTGAGTTAGCGGTTGCCGTTTACTCGACCTTCGCATCGAGTCCCGCAGTTTTATTTATCTTGTTACATTTTGCTGACCTTCGTCATACTCTCTGTTTAGCTTTCACTCATATTCGACCAATGAGGAGACAAGTCTGAGCTTCGGGTAGCGAACCCTAACTTCTTGCCCCAGCTTTCGCCAATTCTCATAGAGGATTGATTACCTCTAACTTTCACCCACCATTCAGAAATGATTTTTTATATTGTTCCAAACATACAATAATTAAATATCATTAATGTCATTGCGATTGGGCTACTTGTACCCCGACCTTATCTTATAGTCTAATTACTTAGGCATCAACGCAAACTTCCTTATTGGTATTACCAAGGTCTAAAACAGTCACCAACTAATTCCTAACTTGGCTTATTCCTCACAGAGGCGTCTATTCTGGAAGCGATAAGACAGTGTCTTTGAATGCAGCTATGATTGCACCCCTAGCCATCCAAGACCTTTTTTAGAAGGCGAAACCTATATCTCGCGATATAAGCCCTCTAGATTGTTATAGGCTATCGTCTATAACTCTCACTCTTGGCACCCGCAGGCAGGCTTAGGTTCTCAGCACGATGGAATTCGTTCTTCACTGAGATGCAAAATGTCAAGATACACAGTAGAATCAAATTAGTCGAAATCGAGGACACCGTGGCAATCAAGCCTGAAGGTTTTCTACTACTATCCTCTTTCTAGACGGTATTTTTTGTAACTTTCTTAATCCCAAAATAAGTGTTTTTCAAAAATGTTTATTTTGCTGAAACCGTCTAATATGGTGACCCCAGCCAGATTCGAACTGACATTTTAACCTTGAGAGGGTTACTACCTAGCCAATTAGTAGATGGGGCCGAATTCATCTTCTCCTAAAAAGAAATCCTCTTCTGGATTTTCAAATTCATCACATTGGATTTCGCAATCAAATGAATCCCAATAGAATTTATCTTCCATAACTTTTTCCTTTCTTAACTTTCTATATATATTATATAATATTTTTTATTAAAAATCAATTAAGATTTTTAATCTAGACAGCATTTAAACATTTTTCGTTGCTCTACCAATTGAGCTATCATCCCTCTTCTGAGTGACGAGTTGGGATTGAACCAACAACACACGAATTATCAATCATATGTTATAAATGAAATTTTGCTGTTTCTGTCTTTCTTTATATATATTATACAATATTTTTTAAGAAAAATCAAAAAGTTTCTTTTTTACTAGACGACATCAATAAAATTTTACGCTGTTTTATCCACTAAACTATCTCCGCCCTATAGCGGAGAATGGGATTCGAACCCATGACTGCGGCTTGGAATGCATTTTTATTAAGTAAAAATTGCAGAAATCGCCTATGGTGCGTCTTCAGGGACTCGAACCCTGGACCCCTTGATTAAGAGTCAAGTGCTGCTACCAACTGAGCTAAAAACGCATATAAAACCTTGTTGCCTAGACTTTGACCATACATAGTGTTTGGACAATGTAACTCAAACCTCGGGTTTGCCTATCACGTCGCTCCCCTAACAACCACGGAATGTTTTTCGATTACATTCAACGCCTTCTTTCACCGTCCAAGCATGGCAGGTACCCTTTCCATTTTAATTTTCTATCACTCTTTAAGGTTCTCTGATAGATGAACTACGAGATGCTTGCTTACTTATACTACTCATGCATTTTCATATAAGAGCCATTTAACGTCAGCAATGCTAAGTGAACTTTCTCATACTTGACACTGGTGCGCCTAGCGAGGCTCGAACTCGCGACCCCTTGCTTAAAAGGCAAGTGCTACTACCAACTGAGCTACAGGCGCAAATCTTTTTTGTCAGATTCATCCACCGGTTTTCGTTTCATCATTTTTTCTCCTTTCTTAACTTTCTATAAATATTATATCAAAATTTTTATTAAAAATCAATTTTACTCTTTTTATTTAGTAAAATTGATTTTTTGGTGCCCAAGACGGGACTTGAACCCGTACGTCCTCACGAACACTTGATTTTGAGTCAAGCGTGTCTGCCATTCCACCACTCGGGCAAGTTTGTCGAATGAAGGACTCGAACCTTCGGCTGCCCGTCTTTGATGCGGGCCGTTCTGCCATCGTACTAATTCGACTTCAGATTGTAAGGTAAAGAGTCCAAGTTTCCTTATTTAATCCTGACTAACTGATTTCTTCGTTGGACCGAGAAAATCTCAAAAATCCAGTTTCCTTACTCTCGACATCTCTGCCGCCGGTTAGCGGGTGCGCCGCAAGCATTGACCGGAAGCCCTTGGTGGAAGATACGAGGCTCGAACTCGTGGCCTCCTGCTTGCAAGGCAGGCGCTCTCCCAAACTGAGCTAATCCCCCAAATAAGATAGAGAAGGCTTCTAGAAAACCCGTGCGCTTACTGCTCTATCTGTTCAGAATATATCGCACTAATGGTGGACCCAGTCGGGTTCGAACCGACAACCTCCTGCGTGCAAAGCAGGCGCTCTCCCAATTGGAGCTATAGGCCCAAATAAAGCTACTATTTATGTACTGATGGGTAGCCACTCCACCCAAGCATCATCTGCTTTGGATTGCTCAAATTTATGATAAGTTTAACGACATAGAAACGGTGAGCTACCGAGGTCGTTCAGTCTTTCCTGAAAGTCGCAATCTATTGAGTGTGATTGTCGAACACCCAACTAACGTATGGACACGAGTCTTAATTAAAGACTTATGGTGGGCGAAAGGGGACTCGAACCCCTACGCCGGAGCGGCAGCTTCTAAGACTGCTGTGTCTGCCAATTCCACCACTCGCCCATGATTATGGAAGCTTTCCCACAGGAGGTTTACCAACCCCAATCGATTGTAGTCTTTTTAGCCTTGACGCAGCCCTCGGATGACCAACGATGCGCGCCGCTTAGATGTTTTTTAATCGTTACTCATGCACTTTCACGATTAAGGGAACAGGAAGCAGTACATAATCCCAAGATAAAATCTCTGGTGATCCCAGCCGGATTCGAACCGGCGACTCCAGCGTGAAAGGCTGGTGACTTAGGCCGCTTGTCGATGGGACCGAATCAATGGAGGTCGTCATCCTCCTTACGGCTATTGATACCGATTAGACTTTTTAAAGTAAAATCTAATTGAAAAACTATGTAACCACTCGCACATAGAGGAAAGTTTCCCTAACTCGCAACTTCCAAGAAGCAACCGTCATATAGTATGGTTGACGCTATCCATTTCGACTAAAGGCGGAATCACCTTTTGGCTGCCCCGGTGGGGATCGAACCCACGACCCTGCGATTAACAGTCGCATGCTACTACCAGCTGAGCTACAGGGCAATATTTTTAATTTGATTTTCATTTTGTATAAATATTATATCATATTTTTTTATAAAAATCAAATTATTTCTTTTTTGGCAACAAGACGATTTTTTAAGATATTACCTGCACCTCTACCAATTGGGCTAATCCCCGATGTTCGGGGATGAAGGACTCGAACCTCCATACTCAGGTCCCTAATTTACAATATCATATAAAAGAAATTGCTGTAATCATCTTTCTTTATCTTACATATATATTATATAATATTTTTTAAGAAAAATCAAATAGTCCGTTTTTATTTTAGACTATTTGATTTTTTATTACGCTTCTTCGGTATTCCAAAGGAGTGTAATATATCTTAAAAAACCACAGCATTTTTTAATCAAACTTGTCCACGAGTCGGATAATCATTCGGGTATTCCCCACCAAAGATTTCTTCAGAAAGATCCGCCCAATCATCACCATATGAATAAATAGGCTGTTGACCAGAAGGAGTTTCTGCGACAATATCTTCAATCTCGAAAATACCGCCGCAACATCCACAAATGACTTCATCTCGATAACCAATCCCGAAAGCATATTTACCTTCGCCTTCATCCCAAAACATTACTTGAGTTGGAATTTCAAAGTAATCATTCATTTTTGTTTCCTCCTTAACTTTCTATATATATTATATAATATTTTTTTATAAAAATCAATTATTAATTATTTAATGGAGCAACAGAATAATCACTAATTACAGAAGTTGTATAATTATTAAAAATTTTACTATTTGAACTCTCTGAAATTAAATCAGTGATTGCATTTAATTGATATTCAGGCTTAATCATATATCTTGCATAATTACAAGCATTTTCTAAAACTCCCAAAGTTCTACCTTCAAGTTTAAAATTTACAAAACCATTAGGTACATATTTCTCAAAAATATCTTCAGGAGAAATATTATTAACACTATTGCACATAACAGGATGCAATGTTCCATTGGTGATACCGCAAGAAGAAATAGTGTATGACTTACCGTAATTTAATGAAAACAATCCATTCAATCGATAATGCTCTTTGCGGTTAGGACATCCAGGAGGACAGATCGCATTAACTAAGAATTCACATTTAGCTCTATCTTCCATAGCGATTTCATCGAGCATTTTTTGATTATGATTTAAATTATAATCTAAACATACCATCTTATACTCCGGTTTTGCGAACTCTTCACGGAAGGCCGCAGGTGAAGATAAACATTTAGTGGTTGAAGAAATATAACTAAAACCAGAATAATTATTTCGAATATATTCACCTAATTTATCGTTGTTAACAACAATTTCATTCATTCCGCTTGCATTACAAACCTCTAGAGTAGCTTGACCAAAACGATTTTTAAAAGAAATTTCTGGCACTACTGGATTAGTAAAGATTAAACGTATAGGAATACCAGCTTTATTATATCTAGAAACCATAAATTCCATTTCTTCTCTATTAGTATGTCGATAAGCTGAAAAAATGCGTCCGCCATCAAAAATACAAAATTGGAAGTTGCCGTAAACAGCTCCAATTTTTACTCCTGGTCTAAAGATCTCAGGATCAGTTTCCATAAGTTCAATTAGTCTGCAATTTAATCCAAAATGTTCATACATACCCGGTAGTATAAAATTTGCAGTATTTTCCATATTTTCCTCCTTTAAAATTTTAACATAGTTAATGCTTCTGTCAACATTTGAGATTGATCTTCTGTTTTAAAGAAATAAGTAATATAAAAAGATACTTTTGCATTTAAATCTCCAATGTAACACGGAGAAAAAACATAATGTTGAAATCCTTTAGAAAGATATTTATCTTGAATATCCTCTAAAGATAAAATTTGTTGATTGCTATACATAGGAGTTGTTTTATTACAAGAGCAAATAGTAGAAATGCCACTATATTGTAACTGATTTAGCTGTTCTTTATATGCACATTGACAAATTTCGGGACAGTCAATAGGACAAATAGGATCAACAGTAATTTCATATAAAGATTTTTTCTTTAAGCCTGATAGCCATTCCATGTCTCGAGATACGCGATCAGGAATACCAATCTTGTAAAATCTTCCACTCTTGGCAATTTCATTTAAAATCTCTTGAGTAAAAGGAGTAATTAAATCAGCAGATTTAGAAAACATAAACTGATATGTAGGATATTTTTCTTGAATTTGCTCCATAAGAGGAATAGAAGAAATTTCTAAAGCAGTGCTGCTTTCATCAAAAATTTTTAAAATAGTTTGACTAAAATTATCATAAAAATCAAAATCTTCCAATAAAACATTAGCGCAATTAATTCGAGCATTAAGACTGATACAATTTTGAACATTAACAAGATCTGAATAATAAACTCCATTACCAACATTGCTATTAATGCTACCATTCCAACAATGGTATGGAATTCCTCCAGTCTGTTCAACTATCCGAACACCTTTTACTCGTGTTTTATCTGGATATCGACGAACTAATGCGGCAATAGTGGTATTAATATCATTTTGCTCTATAAAATTTGGCAATGTAAAATAAATCATACCTTATTAATCTCCTTGAATATTATATAATCTTAAAGTTGATGGAAGAATAAATTCTGGTAAAAAATGTTTTTCTCCACCCCAGGGATAAATAGGATCTGGAGCAATCTCTCGCGAATTTGACTCGCCGCAGCAGCAATCATGATTAAATTGATTCTCTGGCAAACATTGAGCCACTAATTTTAAAATTCCCGTATTAATTTCATCATCTTGCAACTCAAGAGTTGTTTCATTTAAGTGCATAATATAAATTAATAATTGAAGCTGTTTTGGATCAGCAGGATTAAAATTATTCATTAATTGCATCAGCACATTTAGGAGTTCGGTTTTCGATGTATTCATAATTAACCCTTCTTTCTTGCATATTTTCCAAAATAGCTTTGACAGGAAGTGTTACTTCATTTTCTAAAAATCCTTGTCTCTCTGCGCTTGCGAAAATACCTATTTTATCATATTTCCAAATTAAAAATTCAATCATATTTTGCTCTAATCTACAAACCTTTTGGCCTGGTAAAAATACCTCTCCAGAAGACTCATATTGGGCACCATAACAACCCTTAATACAAAATACATTGTATAAACAATTTGCGCAACGTGGGCCATCCTTAATAGGATTAAGCTTTAAATTTAAATACATTGTCACATTATTCGGTGCAATATCAACAATTTTATCATTTTCTACAACAAAATGACCGCCTTTAAACATAGCATAAGTAGTTCTATGACATGGCGCAAAGCTAAGATTGTTTACTTGAATACAAGTAGAGCCAGACATTGAACAACTCATTCTCTGGCTATCATCCAAGCTAGAGATTTTTAAGCGAATTAAATCATTAATATCTACTGAAGGTAATGTATTATTAGCCCCATCTCCAATAAACAGATGATAAGTTAAAGCATCAATATCATCATTATGCATTAAAAGACGATCTTCTAACATATAATTAATTAATACTAACATTTTATCAATATCTTCAGGCTCCCATTCATCATTTCTTGCATGAAGCCAATATGGAAGATAATCATTTTTTTTCTCAGGGACTCCAGTGTACCATTTCGCACACATTTTCTTCCACCATTCATAATTCTCAATTGCAGTATTAAGGTTACTCTTTGCGATCATAGGGTGAAAGCCATTTTTCTTATATTTTAAAGTCCATTGGAATAATTCATCAAAATATTCATCTGGAAGAGTTAAGTGCTCACGAGTTTCAGTTGCATATTTTCCATCTGTTGAAATTGAAAATCCTAACTCCCAATTAAATTCTTTTTCAAAATTAGCCATGTATTCTTCTAGCCTAGCTTTTCTTTCTTTATTTCTGATAAAAGAAAAATTATTTGGGGTTAAAATAACTCCAGGGAATTTCAAAAATACATTAGGATAACGTTTTTGCTTTTCCCGCAAATATTTAGCAAAAATATCAATAATATCAAAATACAAATCATCATAAAATAAATCACCAGCAAAAAATTCCCAATGATTTATATAAAGATTTTTTGTATTAAAAACATAATCTAAAATTAAATCAATATTATGAAGAATCTCTTCTCGTGAAGCTCTATCTGCCACTGGGAATAAATCTTCTCCATATCTAGCAACATAACAATACTCACATTTTTGAGTACATTCAGGCCGAATAATTAATTCCACCGCATGAATAGGAGCATCCTCTATAGAAGTAGCTTCACTATCAACTGACATATGATTAAAATTATATTCTTCTCTGAAAGTGGAAAGAAATAAATAATTTTTAAACAGCTCTTGTTCATCTTTATAAAAACTATTCTGCATTAAAATACAACCTCCCCATTTTCATTATTAAACATCATAAGATGATAATCAAAATAACCATTACACATAAGTCGTAAAAATCCAGAATGCCTTAAAAATAAACTACCTGCCATCATCTGATTATTATAACTACAACAATTAATAATGGTTAATAATAAAGCGTGCTTCATAAGTTTCATCTGATCGTGATAAGAGGGATGAATCTGGCCCGCATGCAATAAAGCTTCCATAGTTGTTACATTTGTCCTAAAAATAGTTTCAAGGCATTGGAATTTACAGGTGTAAAAAGTATAGAAATATTTTTCTATAGTTTCTACATCATCTTTTAACGGATTTACAAAATAATGTTTTTGCAATAAACTCTTTTTTACATGATTTTCCAATTTATCTTCTGTTGGAAGCATATTTAAATTTTGGTCATAAATATGATTCTGACAATTAATTAAAGTGCCATCATACATAATTTTTAATTCTCCAACGCCATTTCCGCAATAACATAACGGGTTTAAATCATTAAAAAATTGTCTGCGCAATAGATGATCTTCCGTCATAAAATTAAACATATCAGTTAAATTTTTAACATGATATTTATTATGTAAAATATCAGTAATATTCGATAATAATACAGCTGAGCCTTCAGTTAAACGAGCTGTATAAGGCTGATAATTTCTATATTGTTCATCTGTTGAACAAAAACAAGATGGATCTAAGCGCATTGCCAATTCACATAAATGAGCTAAAGTAATTCCATCTACAGCACTTGCCTCTAATGGATTTTCAAGGCCTATATCAATCCAATCTTTTAAAATTACATGATTATTTCTATTTACTCTAGAAAATTCTTCGCTCCATTTAAGCATTGAAGAATAATATTTAATAAATTCATCTGTGTCTTGTAGTTTATAAATTAAATCTTTTGATAATACAGCATGAAAATGAAAATCACAA
>JAUNFB010000082.1 GCA_030525245.1 Erysipelotrichia bacterium | reverse complement strand
ATAAAAAGATAATATTTAAAGAGAGTAGTAGTCTGGCTGCTCTCTTTAAATCTATGAATATTCTTTGGCGCAGAATTCACTGTTGGTACGCTTTTCAAGCTACAAGCCCCATTTGTGTATAGCAATTTTAGTGTTTAATATATGAACTATTTCTATATTTCAATGGGGAAATCCCTTTGATTTTTCGGAATCTCTGATCATAATAGCTTTGACTCATAAAGCCTGTTTCGTATGCTATCTCTGTAATTGTCATATCCGTATTTCTTAACAATTCTATACTTTTTTCTATTCTATACTTTAGCAAGTATTCAAATATTGTTTCACCTGTAGCTTTTTTGAAAAACCTGGAACATTCACTTTTACTTAAATTTACATGATCCGCAATATCGTGTAATGTTATCTTGCTATTATAGTTTGTCTGTAAATATCTTAACAACTTTTGTAACCGTTCATTTGTTCTGTTACTTTTCTCCCCGGGACAATCAGTAATGGAAATCTGATGAAATAGTTCTTCCCATAGTAATAACAAATCAGCTAATAAATTTAACGAATAAATGTTATCTTCACTGATTATTTTTTCTGCACAAATTTTAAGCATTGCTAAAAATCTCATCGTATTGGGATTATTTTTTTTGATTACAATGGATTCTATACTCTCTGCATGTAAAACTGGTTCTACGAAGCGATAATACATCTCACTTCCTTCCAGATCAAGAAAATGAATTGGCAGGTTTAATGAAATATATTTTGCTTTTTTACTTTTATTCATTGCCTTATGTACTTGCTGTGCATGAATAAACATGCCCTCTCCTTCTTCCAGGATAACTTTCCTTTTTACGGTCTGCATGATAACTTCTCCTGAAATAACATAGCAAAACTGAAATCCGCTATGCCAATGCCAGTCAATCAGTTCATACGTTTCTTTTGATAACTCCTGTTTAAAATATGTTAACGGATATTGCATAATCTGTGGTTCCACGACAGCATGCTTTCCTTCTGTTATTTTTAATTCTTTTGATTTCATATCCAAATCCTCAATATATATAATAAAATTGCCGATATCTTTTTATCTTATTTGTATTTTAAACGATATAATACAAATTGCAAAGTACAAAAAGCTGAATTGGAGGATTTTAAATGATACGTTTTAACAATGATTATAATCATGGTGCTCATAATTCTATTATTCAGGCACTTCAGGAAATTAACGAATCTTCTTATGCCGGATATGGTGATGATGAATGGTGTCAAAAAGGGGCAGATGAGATTCGGAAATATCTTGGTACAGCAGATGTTGATATTCATTTTATGGTTGGGGGGACACCTGCAAATATTACAGTGATTACAGCAGCCTTACGCCCTTATGAAAGTGTGATCTGTGCCTTGAATGGACATATCAATCATCACGAAGCAGGCTCGATTGAACATACCGGACACAAAATATTGTCTCTCCCTGCAAAAGAAGGAAAATTAACAGCAGAGGCAATCAAGCAAACGGCTTCTCATTATTATGATCACGGTGAAGCAGAATTTCTGACTGCACCAAAGCTTGTGTTTTTGTCTTCTCCGTCTGAATATGGAACTGTTTATAGCAAAAAGGAACTTTTGGAGATCCGCAAAGTATGTGATCAATATCATATGTATCTGTATATTGATGGCGCAAGACTGGGATATTGGCTTTCATGCAACAGGTGCGATGTTACATTAGAAGATCTTGCCAGAATTGCTGATGTATTTTATATCGGTGGCACGAAGTGCGGTGCTTTGTTTGGTGAGGCACTTGTGATTGTAAATAAAGATTTACGGGATCATTTTCGTACTTATATGAAACAAAGTGGAGGAATTCTTGCAAAAGGCTGGCTGCTCGGTGTACAGTTTTATACATTATTTAAAGACGGTCTTTATTTTAAACTTGCAAAACATGCCGATAAATTAGCTGCAAAATTAAAACAGGGCTTTGTAAATGCTTCGATTCCTTTATATATGGACAGTCCTACAAACCAGATTTTTGTAGTTATTACAAATGAACTGGCAGAAAAGCTTGCAAAAAATTTCATTTATGAATTTGATCATATTGTAGATGAAGAACATGTATGCGTGCGTTTTTGTACCAGTTGGAGCAGTAGTGAGGATGATATTGATCAACTAATTAAATCTATTTCATAAGTGAAAATTATTGCGGAATGGAGAATTATAATGCCAAAAGATCTCACAACAGGAAATATTACAATACAACTGGTTAAATTCACAATCCCTCTTGTTCTTGGAAATGTTTTTCAATTAATGTATAATGCGATTGACAGTATCATTGTTGGGCGTTTCGTTGGAAGTCATGCGTTGGCTGCAGTTGGTATCTGTAATCCGATTTCTACACTATGCATCATGTTCTTAAATGGTCTTTGTATAGGAGCCAGTATTTTGATAGGAAATATGTTTGGAGCAAAAGAATACGGAAAACTGCACAGACAGATCAGTACGACAATGATTGCGGGAATCCTTTTTTCGCTTGCACTGTCTGTGGCAGGTATTTTATTTACACATCCGCTTCTTTCACTGATGCAGGTAGACCCTGTAATTCTGCCTATTACAAAACTTTATTTACGAATTATTTTTTCCGGGCTGATTTTTACCTTTATATACAACTGTTTTGCAAGTACACTTCGCGCCCTTGGAGACAGCATGTCTGCGCTTTATTTTTTAATTATAAGCTCAGTGGTCAATATTTTCGGTGATCTCATTTTTGTGCTTGTTTTTCATATGGGAAGTGAGGGATGCGCAGTTTCTACTGTCTTAAGTGAAGCAATTTCTTGCCTGCTCTGCATTGGCTATATCCAAAAGAAAGTTCCACTTTTAAAACTGGGGAAAAATTGGCTGGTCTTTGATGGTTCGCTTTTAAAACAAA
>JAUNFB010000081.1 GCA_030525245.1 Erysipelotrichia bacterium | reverse complement strand
AGTTTGAACAATTTTGGAACGCCGAAGCACCGATTGAGGTAACAGTGTTTGGAATTGTTATTTCTGTTAAGCTACTGCAATCCTGAAACGCACTTTCTCCGATAGATGTTACGCCGTCTGCAATTGTGACGGTTTTCAACTTACTACAACCTGCAAAGGCACTTTTTTCTATTGTTGTAACGCTGCTTGGGATTGCAATGTTTTCCAAGTTTGAACAATTTTGGAACGCCGAAGCACCGATTGAGGTAACAGTGTTTGGAATAGTAACATTTACCAAACCTGTACAATTCTTAAATACGGAAGCATTAATAACTGTAATACTATTTGGAATTGTAATATTTTTCAATTCACTACAACCTTGAAAAGCTCCGTCTTTTATAGAAGAAATGTTTTCATTAATAATTAATTTTTCTATTTTTTTACATCCGGAAAATGCCGCAGAGCCGATTGTTTCAACAGTATCCGGAATTGTAACGCCTTTTGAATCGCTTAAAGAATCGGAAGTCGTAATTTCTGTCAAATTACTGCAACTCAAAAAAGCCAAGTCTCCGATAGATGTAACACCTTTTGGTATAAACACGCTTGTTAAACTACTGCAATCAGCAAATGTCATATATTCAATAGATGTAACTTTGTCGGGAATAATTATACTTTTTAAACTTGAGCAATTAAAAAATGCTGCCAAACCGATTTCTTCAACATCGTTAAGTTCAATTTGAGTTAATCCGCTACAGCCCTGAAATGCGCGTTCTCCAATTTTGATAACACTATTAGGAATGTTTAATCTTGTTAATTTGATACAATTTAAAAATGCTTTGTTTCCAATTAAAGTAACATTGTTGGGTATTTTTACATCTGATAAAGCACTGCAATAAAAAAATACGCCTTCATCAATAGATACAACATTATCCGGAATAATTATATTTACCAAACTACTGCAAGAAGCAAAAGCATACTTTCCGATTGCTGTAACACTATTGGGAATAGTTACATTTTTTAAACTGCTGCAATTTTGAAAGGCATATTTTTCAATATTAGTTACCCCGTTCTCAATTTCAACGAATTCAATATTTTTTCTGTAAATGTCCCATTTATATGAAGTGGCAGAATCAACTTCTGTCATTTTTCCGGTACCTGAAATCGTGAGTTTTTTATTAACATCATCATATTTCCAAGTCAAATTTTCGCCACACTTGCCGGAATTCGTTTGCTCATCGGCATAAACCGTAAATGTCAAACCGGATGTAACGCTCAAAAGCATTACAAATGCCATAAACAAACTAATTATTTTTTTCATTTTTTCTTCCTCCATAAATAAAAAATTTACAAAACGACATTTACTGAATGTCATTTTATTTGCATTATAACATAAACTATTCTTATTGACAAGCACTAAATGTCAAAAAAATAAAAAAATGCGTCATTAAGGTGAAAACATGTTTAAAAATAAAAATGACAACAGCAACAATTATTGCGGAAAAAACATTGCAAAATTACGACTTGAAATGAAACCGAAATGCAGTCAAAGACAGCTTGCGGAAAAGTTACAACTTGTAGGAATTGATATTGACAAAAACGCCGTACAAAGAATAGAATGCGGCAAAAGATTTATAACCGATATTGAAATAACGGCATTTTGTAAGGTGTTTGACATAACGCCAAATGAACTGTTTGAATACAAAAAATAACCGACAGGGTTTATGCACTCTGTCGGTTATTTATTTACACAAATTTACTTTACTTCATAATTAAGATAATCGTCGTTTACATCAATAGCTTTATTGCAGGCAAGCCATGTAAGTTTTTCCATTGAGGTTTGACCGCCGTGACCTGTTCCCTTACCGCCGTGGTCGGTTGAAATAACAATAAGCCAATCTTCTTCGTCATATGTACTGCGTGCTTCTATGGTTTTTATAATATCATAGCCGTAATTTTCATCATCCTTACAAGCCTGAATATATTCATCATTGCTCTTATATCCGGTTGAATGACCTGCGTGGTCGGTGTATTCAAGAGTAAAGAAAATGCAATCGGGGTCTTGCTCCGGTGTTTTTTCTTCACCGGCAGGCTTTGAAACATACTTGAGGATTTGATAATATGTTGCGGTATCGTCAATTTGATGCGTGTATTCAACGCTGATATTATTCTTAATTGAATTGGCAATATCGGGACGGTAGCTGAGTTCGGTATGTTCTCTCCAAGATGTGGTGAAAGAAGCACATCTCCCGTTTTCCGCCTGTTCGGTAAGGAAAGTTTTAACATCCGGATTTTTCATTTGACTGTTGTCGGTTATACCGTTATACTCGCCCCATCCGCCTGTAAGCATAGCCATCCAGCTCGGTGCGGTTGATGTTGCCTGCTCATTTTTGCCTGCAACGCCGCCGGAAAATGTATAATAAAGTCCGCCAAGCGATTTAACATACATAATTGCGCTGTTGTCAAGGTCTTTAATATTATTAAGACCGTCAACTCTGAATCCGTCATAGCCGATAAAAATAGCCTTTTTAACTTTTTTGCCTGCCTGAAGAGGTGAATTAAAATGGTCGGTAACAAGCTTGTGAACAATAGTTTGCGGCATTTGTTCATCAAGAGTATTATCAAAAATATCCATTGCCGATGCCTGTTCGGTATACTTTGATTCATTTTCGCTTTTAGACGAACAAGATGTAAAAATAAGTGTACATACAAGTACTGCGACAATAACCGCTGCTATTCTTTTTTTCATTGTTTTTCCCCTTTAAATTTATAATTACATATTATCTGTTATGTGCATTGATAACATAATTTTCGATATTTACATTTTGATTTTGACCCTGACCGCTGATCGTAATAAGCGTTCCGCCGGTTTCTTTGGCAAAGTTCCACGGCACAGGTGACGGACCTGTTTTAAGCCCGTAAGTATATGTAATTCCGTCATCGGTTACGCTTGCATTATTTTCATGGTCATGACCGCAGA
>JAUNFB010000080.1 GCA_030525245.1 Erysipelotrichia bacterium | reverse complement strand
TTATCGGTTTGGTTGCCGGAGATATTACTAAAGGCGTAATGATGTCTGTTGAATTTAACTCTCAATGATACCCACCTTAGGTAAAAAAATTATTTTAGTTCAATTTCTATTTTTATTCCGCTCTCATCTTTTTCATACCATATAACTTTGATTACATTTTTTAGAAATGTATTTTTTGTTTGGGCGTCAATAGAATTATCTTCAATCATTTCAATAGCATTGTGAAGATTGTTATATTTAGCTTGAAATTCTTCTACTGTCGGTATATATGCTTCGGCTTTTTTTAGTGCTTCTTCCAAGCGTGTACGTTCTTTAGCAAGTTTATCATTTCTAATCCGAAATATATCTTTACTATATATTCCGTCTTCTAAAAAGTTATACAGTTCTTCTTGCTTGCTTTCTAATCGTTCTAAATCCTTTTTTAGACCGTTTATAATTGATTTTTGCGACATTATTACATCTTTATTATTGTTATCTATCTTAACCTTAAAATCGTTCAAATGTTCTTTTAACGCTTTTAGAATGGTGCCAGTTATTACATTCTTAGTGCAAGATGGAGTATTACAGTAAAAGCTATTTTTACAAACATAACGTGAACTTTTGAACTCAACGCCGTTACGTAAGTATCGCTTTAGCATTATCGATTGACCACAGCATTTGCATTTGATTAATGCTGCAAATGGATTTACCAATTCATATTTTTCTCTACATCTGCTTTCTTGAGTGTTAATTGCTTGCACTTTATAAAATGTCTCTTCATCAATTATTGCTTCGTGTTTTCCTTCAATGACGTTGTAATTTTCATTAGGACTTCTTTTTTTTACTACTTTACCGTTTTTTATTTCTTTTATAGACGTGGATATGTTTGACCTAATCTTTCCGATATATAACTCATTTGATAGCATATTTGCTATCACAGTATTTCCAAAATGTTCTGTTCTGCGTGGTTTTGCGCCGAGTTCTTCAAGTTTACGACAAATAGCGATAAAACCCATTCCGCTTAATCTCCATTGATACATAAGTCTGACATATTTTGCTTCTTTTTCGTTTATAGCAAGTGTCGGCTTTTTGTTGACTTTTACTTTCGTATAGCCGTATGGGGCAGATGCTGATATATAATTACCTTCATTAATAGACGCTTTACGACCACGTTGCAATATTTCCTTTGTATACTCTAAATAATCGTTTCCACGTGTTAATTCCATTTCAAAAAACTTTCTGTCAAATTTGTCTTCCAAATTATATGTTTTTGTCGGCGTAACTATTAAAGTATTAGAGTACCGGAATAAATGCACCACTGTACCGCAATCAAGTAAGTCTCCACGTGTTAAACGTTGCGGTTCGATAACTAATACACCTTTAATATTTTTGTTTTCCATACGCTTAAAAACAGCGTTTATTTGCGGTCTGTCATCAATGGTTTCACCGCTGACAACTTCACGATAAATATTTTCTTCTGAAATCCTGTAACCAAAAGTTTTAGCTGCATATTCTTGTAATTGTCTTTCGTGACGCTCCAACACCTCTTCTACTGTTTCATTTGGATTATCGGAGCGTGATTTTCTAAGATATATTATATATTCTTGTTGGCTCATTATTTACAATCCTTTCTTTTGCTGATTAGATATTTAGCAAATTCCATTAATTCTTCCATTTCTTCATCAGAAAAAACGGTTTCTCCAACTACTTCGTGCCAACGTTTTGACCGTTGAAGAACCCGCATTGCTGTATTTAATTTGTTTTCATTATCCCTTGTCCTAAAATCAATTCCTATAAGCATTGATACATTTATATTGAAAATGTTGGATAGTTTATCAAGTAAATCATATGGTATCACCTTGCCTTCTTCTAATTGTCTATATTCATCAACATCAATGTGCAATTCGTTAGCGACTTCCGTCATTGTTAAATTTTGGGCTTCACGTAATGCCTTAATGTTTTCACCTATATCATCAACCGGTTCTGAAATATCAACAAAGTATGATTTATCGACATTTAATACTTCGCAAAATTTTAACATCAATTTTGTATCGAAATTATGATTAACGCCGTTTTCCATATCTATTAGCTGTTGTGTTGTTATACCTGTCTTTTTTGCTAATTCTTCAATTGATAATCCACGTTTTTGTCTGAGGTACTGTATACGTTGACCGACTTTTTCCGCAAATGAGTTAGTGATATTTTTTTTGTTGTCATCATAATTACTCATCGGTACATCATAGCCCATTAACCAAGCTTCGTTAACATCCAATGCCATTGCTAATATTGATAGTTTATCTTGATTAGGTTTAACCTTTCCGCTAACGTATTGACTAATATGGTTTCTGCCCATCTTGACATTGTATTTGTCACATAAAGGTAAACATTTATTTAATATATCTATTTGTTTTAGTTTGCGTATATTCATTAAATATTGCAAACGTTCACTTGTATTTGAAACAAGCATTTTTATCCCACCTTTCTACACATAGGCGAGTATAACATTAAATTGAACATTTATCAATAAAAAGTTCAATTAAATTGAATAAAAGTATTGACATAATTTGTTGAATTTCATAGAATATAAGTGTTCAATGACAATGAACAGAAAGGAGAACGGTTATGACATATGATTATTCCAAGCTAAAAGGTCGAATAATTGAACGTTGTGGAACAACACGAGAATTTGCAAAATCAATGGGATTATCCGAAAGGACTGTTTCGCTTAAATTAAGTAATCAAGTTGCTTTCAAACAAGATGACATTGAAAAGGCAATAACAGTGTTAGGTTTAAAAGAAAAAGATATTCAACAATATTTTTTTCAAAAATATGTTCAACAATAATGAACATAGAGCTTAAATAAAAAAGGCTTGCTACCAATCACAAACCAAGCAAGCCAATCGTAAATTAAACCTCAAATAAATTTACGCACCTATTATAACAAAAAATTAAGAAGGAGACAAAATGACAAAAAAA
>JAUNFB010000079.1 GCA_030525245.1 Erysipelotrichia bacterium | reverse complement strand
GTATACAACAAATAAATTACTGTAGTATTTTGCCAAAGAGCCAAATAACGCATGTTTTAATTTTTCGTCTTTACATTCGTTTTGGATTTTTGCCGACCATTTTTCAATTATGTATATAAAATCAGTTAAATTTTTTAATTTAAACAAAGAAGTTACCGAACCGGGTCTTTGCCTATATGCCAAAAAACTTTGTTCAATAAAATCAACACTTGTTGCATTTGTAATCAAATAATAATTCCAATCCATATCTTCACAAACAAGATTTTCATCAAATTTTATATTATTTTGAAAAACAAGTTCTCTTTTTATAGCTTTTATCCATGGCATACCGTAAAAGGAATCGGCTCTTACAAGGGCAGCGATTTTGTCGGCATAAGAAGTCAAATTTAAAACGCTTGAATAAGTATAATTCAATTTTTCATATTTTTTTGAATCATCAAAATATTTTTTATGCTTATAAAAAATCAAATCGGGATTATTCTTACTTTTATCGGCGAGTTTTTTAAAGAAATCGTTTGAAATAATAAAATCGTCGCTGTCAATATATAAAATATAATCCCCTTTTGCTTCATTGGTTCCATAATTTCTTGCTTGTGATTGGCCACCATTAACTTTGTGAATAACTTTAATGTTACTGTTTTTTTCAGCTAACTCATCACAAATCTTGGGGCTGTTATCCTTAGAACCGTCATCAACAAGAATAACTTCATAATCATTTCTGTCAAAATCTTGATTTAAGATGCTGTTTACACATTCTTCTAAATATTTTTCAACATTATATATAGGCAATATTACGCTAAACAACATAGTATAAACTCCTTATTTTTCAACACCCATTGTTTTGTTCAAATCAAGCAAGATATTATTTAACATAATCGGTCTGTCAAAATATTTTTCTGCTCTTTGCCTGCCTGCTTTTGCCATATTTTCTCTTAACTCATTATCATTCAAAATCTTTTCCATCCCGGTTTTGAGTGAATCAATATTCTTCACTTTAACAAGCAAACCCGAAATTCCGTTTTCCACAACCTCCGAAGGTCCCGGAATATCTGTAGTTATAATCGGAATTCCAACGCCCATAGCTTCCTGAAGTACTTTGCCAAAGCCTTCTCTGTATGTAGGATGAACCAAAACATCAAACATCGACATATGCTTATAAACTTCATCGGGCGGTACATTTCCTGTCAACACAATATGCTCATTACTTTGTGCATATTCTAAATTGTCATCATTTATCGGATTAGTATCATCAAGCATACCTACTAATGCAAGATAAACAGTATCGTTATTCTTTAAGACCGATTTGAACGCCTCAATTAACTCATTAATTCCTTTATCGGCATTAATTCTTCCGACATATCCATAAAGGAACGCATTTTGAGGAATTGAATACTTTGTTCTTAATTTCTTTTTTGTTTCTTCATGGTCAAAACAATCGCAATCTTTTAAACTTACTCCGGTAGTTCCGCCTATACCCACAACTGATATTTTTTCAGCTTTACAAAGTCCTTCTTCAACTGCAAATTTCATATTTAAAGGACTTTGAGAACGAACTGTGGTAGACATTTTACAGGTAAGTTTTTCCACAAGTTTAAAAATTTTTCTTTTGGTCCCGGTAAACGAAACATATCTTAATCCGCATTGACTGTAAACACGGTTTTTAACTCCGGCAAGCAAACCGCCAATTGATGCATATAATGATACATTCGGCGAAGTATAATAAACAATGTCAAAATTGTTTTTCTTAAATATTTTTGCAAGTTTAATAGGAACAGTAACTAAATCTTTTACGCTTACCCCTCTGCTCATAGGAATATCAATACAGGTTGCATAATCCTCATTTCTTTGAGCAAAACCATCATCCATATTACAAATCAATGTAACATCATAACCGTTGTTTGAAAGGTTACGCATTGAATCAACAACAAACCAATCCATTGTTTTTGATATTGTTGTTAATGCGCAAATTTTAATTAATTTATCCTCGCTCATATCATCCCTACATTTTCTCAACTATCTCGTTGACGAGTTTTACTACTGTTTTATGATTATTTTCAAATTCTTTTTCTGTCATACTCTCAGCATATTTTTCTGCGTTTCTGATACTTTTTATTTCAATATTAAAAATTCTTTCTATCTCTGAAATCTCATCAATCTTATCAACATTGCAAAACGCCCTTGAAAGAATTGCACAACTTGAACCCAAACGATAATGTTCTTTAATAACATATTCTGCCGGCAACAAACCGTAACCTATTCTTGCTATTCCGCCAAAACCGTAAGGTATATTTTTCTTGTGAATTTTATTGCACAACCTGTCAACTGTTCCGTCAGCCAAAAGTTCAAACATAAATTTCATTCCGTATGACAAATGCAAATCATTAAGTCCTATATGTATTTCATCAATTCCGTCAACATTCAAAATTTCGTCCAAATTTTCCACAGCCTGACGATTTTCTAAAAGAAGCACAACTTTTGCTCTGCCGTCAACCGCTTGTACAAATCTTTTTACATCTTCGGCTGTTTTAAACATAGGCAACATCAGCACATCCGCACCTGTATTAATTGCATTGTCTATTTCTTCTTCGCTGCTGCAATATTTATCGGTTTTATTATGAATAGAATTAACTCGTACAAGCAATTCCGATTTTGTCAAAACTTTTCTGATATTTTCAATATCTTTTATATTATGACGCAATTTTACAGTATTCAAACCGGCTTGTCGCTCTTCTTTTCCGATATATTCCATATCAATAAAAATTCTGTCGACACCTGCATCCTGTGCAATTCTTGCAACGCTCGGATTGTTAGTAATATACATTAATTTCAACGACATATAATTTCCTTATTTCTTAATTGCCTTTTCTTTACTGAGTTCTCCGGTACCGCCTTCAACAACACCGTCATTTTTTACAACAGAAGTAATTGATGCAAAAAAACATTTAATATCAAAAGAAAAGCTCAATTTGTTTACATACTCTCCGTCAAGCTTTGCTTTTTCCTCGAT
>JAUNFB010000078.1:2229-3012 GCA_030525245.1 Erysipelotrichia bacterium | reverse complement strand
CCATGCTGTATCACCGTTTCGTCAAGCGATGAAAGTAACACATGAGGACTATAAGTATCCATCTGCGGCAGCGGCATCACAAACAAGCCATGCTGCTTACGAGTGTTACAACCTACAAGAGTAGTACAGTGATACGCTCCCGCTTGATTTGTACGAAGCATTTCCTTCGGGAGTGACTGTTCGAGATTTATCATCAGGTTTTTGTCAAACTTTAGATAACTCATGAATTATATGTTAGTTTTTTAGGTTATTTATCCTTGCTTTAAGGTTACCCCTTTTGGGTTAGCGAATATAGTAATTATTTATGACTCTGAAAATTTTTAATTATCAAACATTACACAAGTTTACATTATTTAACACATTACTATTCTCCCAATCATATCCAAGCATTATACGCGCTTTAAAAAAGATATCCGACACTATCCACGTCTATATCCTCCAAGTTAACGCTGTCTAATGGAATATCCAGGCGAATCAGCACCCGCACCAACTCTGTTAAATCTTCTAAGCCATCATCTTCATCCTTATTTCTGACTGATAAATTTCCGGGGAAACACAACTGTTTCTGATAACCTGTCTCGTTAAATAAACTATCAAACCCGGCTTGTTCACCACTTATAAACATATCAAGATCCGCAATATATTGATTATGATTATTACGTTTATTCCAATCATAATAAGCATCTGAATAATATTCACACCGAACTTTATGTTTTGCAAAATAATTAATAAATTTTTCCTTAGCATTTGCATCATACGCCCTATGCAAGCGTACATCCATTA
>JAUNFB010000078.1:0-2219 GCA_030525245.1 Erysipelotrichia bacterium | reverse complement strand
CCGATAGAATCACAATACACCGTTAAACTTATTGATTTGTGATCCACCAAATACCTAACAACACTATCTACACCCCACATATCAACCAATATTTTTCCACACGTCTTGTCAGACCTTATTCCTTGATAATTGTCAAAAACTACAGTATGACTATATATTGTACTAAATGAAAATAAGGCTAATATGTAAATCAATATCTTTTTCATTTTGAATAATTTTCTAATAATTTCAGTAAACTTGCAGGTTGAATTTATAAACTTAGATTTATTATCAAGACTTATCAGTTTCTACATTTATTAAGATTATAAAAGACACCTAAGTCGTCATAATACACAACTAATAAGCAATCTGAAATCGGTTCATATTGAAAATAGCCTATATTACCGAATATATCATTATCTACTGTTATACCATGTTCTACAATATTAATATCAAAACATATATTGTTTTTTTTATCTTTTATCTGCCATTTACAATGCAAATGTATAATGGTGTCAGAATTAAAATTCAGTGTACCGGCCAAAAATGGCTTTAAAGTCACTTCACAAGTACCATCTTTCTCAAGTTTTAATATAATGTCATCATTGCAGCATTTCCATGTGCCAATAAAATCATTTGACTTGGATCTACAAGAGTATAATAACACTGCGAATAAAAACAATAATATCAAATTAAAAATTTTCATATCAATTTTTCAAAGAACCGTTGTTTCCCTTGTTCTCCATATATCATATACATCGTATCAAAATTATAATATAATCTGTACATAGGTGTCAATGGCGACATTTCCAGTTCGATTTCATACACAGGAAATCGCAGACACTTAATTCTATTAGATATACTTGACTCATAATTATACAATTTCCATCTCCCATTTATTTGAATTGCAGAATCGCTATTTTCATTTGGCGTTGCTATTGTATATGGTTTTATAGTTGCCATATATGTTGAATCGTGATTAAAAATAATTACAATGGAATCATTTTCACTTTTCCAAGTTCCTATTATGTTATTGGTATTACCACACGAAGGAAGCAATACTATCATAAATACAAACAGTAGTATTTTCATTTTATTTTTAATTTCTCTGACCATACAAATTTTTGATACGTAGGCGAAAACATTCCATTAGTAGTATATTTATTTATTGTACCTGATATATATTTTTGCCACAAATATGTATAGCCTAATACAGGAGGTCGAGTTGCAGATGCCAATGAAGAACAATTATTGACCTCAAAAATAACATTGACATATCTGTTTGATTTTTCAACAACACTCCAATTTAACTCATACGATCCCAAATAGGTTACAGCTAAATTTCCGGTTTTTCCGAAGGTCATAAGAGTGGAATAATCCATAATATATTTCCAAACTCCGTCTATACCGGATAATTTATAATTCGTACCCTTTTCATTCACACTATAATATACCTTATTCAAAACGCATTTCAAAATATCACTTCTAACACCTTTTAAATAATCATGTTTTTTCAATAATTCAGTCATTTTATCTTTATCTGTAAATATCCGTTTACGCTCACCTTTTCCGGTAAGCCATTCAACACCTAACTCAAATGGAGTTATTTCAGTATTTGACAAACTACTATCATATTCTAATTGTTGAGGACCATCATATGCTCCATACTTAAGATAATTTTCAACTTCAGACCAAGTTAATACCTGTCCTGTATCTGAGTCTGTATATTGTGTATCCTTACCATATTTGCCATTCCATAAAGGAATCTGACCACTCGGGTCAATCACATTTCTTGGATTTCCGGCGCAATGCGCATACGGTGAGATGCTTGGGTAATCTTCGGCATTGGGATCTATTGTATCGTATGATGGTATTATGGGATAATGATAACGGGCGGTGTTATCGTATGTGTTCAGTCCGTTGAAGGCAAGCCACTCATTGCCTATGTGTTTGCGGTCCGTTACAGGTTGGCGGTCAAATATTCGGTATGGTACACCTGTCGGGTAATATGCGGTTTGTTCTTCTATTGATCCGTTTTCACTTACTACGGTTACTATTGAACCTTGATTATCCTTAATGTAATAGTGATTCTGATTTGACGATATATCGTAAAATCCTGTTTCTGTATGTAATCGCCATTTATTGCCGATACATTCAAAGTCTCCTCGGTATTTATGGATTTCGGATTGAGTAACATAGCGTTGACGCACGATGGTATCGCCTGTTACGGGATTTACTTT
>JAUNFB010000077.1 GCA_030525245.1 Erysipelotrichia bacterium | reverse complement strand
AATTTACGCACCTATTATAACAAAAAATTAAGAAGGAGACAAAATGACAAAAAAAGAATTAGAAAAAGAAATCACTAAAAAGGTGAAAGAAATTAAAAAGTTAAATTTAATGAGAGAAATTGCTGATAGAGCAAGAGAACTCAAGAAAGTTTATTATGACGCATATCCGGAAGGCGATTATTTAACAATAACGTTTTTCAAAAAAAGTATACAGTTCAACAATTCATCGGAAGATGATAAAGAATATCATATCGATTATTACGAAGGTGAAGTCAATGAAGACGAAAGTTTATAAATACGATGGTGTTACGGTAACCGTAATTGACCATTGTGAAGACGAAAACGAAAGAAGAAAAAGACTTGAAGAAGCTGTTAGAAACTTCTTCATAGCAGTTGAGGAAGGGAAAAGGAAAAAAGCAAATGGAACAGCAACAAAGTAAATTAAACATATATCAGAAAATGTTAGCTATCTCTGATGAAATGGGGATAGTTACAAAAAATTTATTAGTCCCAACAGGAAACGGCAAGAGTTATAAAGCCGTTTCCGAAAGAGACGTTATAGACGCTGTAAAGCCGTTGGAAACGAAATACGGTGTCTACTCATATCCGGTAAGCCGTGAAATCATTGATAATGCAATATTGACCACTCAACGTAATTACAACGGTAAGGATGTTGAGAGCAAGCAAATCTATTTACGGCTACAGATAGTTTATAGATTTGTAAATGTTGAAAAGCCGGACGAGTACATTGATATAACGTCTTACGGTGATGGTATCGACAGTGGTGATAAGGCAACCGGTAAGGCTATGACATACGCCGACAAGTATGCTCTGATGAAGGCTTATAAAATGAGCACTGGTGATGATCCAGACCAAGAGCCGAGCCAAGATTTAGTTAATTTTGAACACAAAATGTGTTCTGACAAGCAGATGAATTTCATCTATAGGCTGTATAGTCAGTCGGAAATTGACACAATGTTACAGCGAATGGGTAAAAAGTCATTTGCGGAAGTTACAGCAGATGAAGCTTCAAAGATGATTGAAGCAAGGAGCGGAAAGAATGGCACGAAGAATTAAAACCGTAGCAAGTAATTTCCTAATGGCGATGATAATTCCGTTATTTATGTTAGTCTTTCTAACCGGATATCAAGACGGAACGCCGTTCTGTAATACGCTTGGAATAATATCAAGATATTTAATTTTTATTAACATCATAATTTTAGAAATTTTAGAAAGGAAAAAGTTAGATGAGAAGTTTATACGAAATTAATAATGATTATTTGAAGGCTTTAGATAACGCCTTTGTAATGGATGAAGATACCGGTGAAATCTTTTTACAAGATGAAATGTTAGACCAATTAGCTGATGAATTCAGCGATAAAGTAGATAATATTGTTTGTTATATTAAAGATTTAGAAAATCTCAATGACGGCATAAAAGCCGAAAAAAAAGCTTTAGACGAACGTTTTAAGGCTAATGAAGGAAGAGTAGAGAACTTAAAGAAATACGTTTCTAATGCCCTAAAAATACGCAATATGGCTAAATATGAAACGCCTAAATGCAAATTATCATTTAGAACAAGTAAATCTGTAGAAGTTGTTGATGAAAATTCAATCGACAGCAATTATTGGAAAGAAGAAGTAGTTAAAAAATTAGATAAGAAAACAATCCTTGACGAACTAAAAAACGGTGTTGAAGTCAACGGCTGTAAGTTACTTGTTAAAAACAATTTACAAATTAAGTAATTATGAAAGCAATAGCAAAATTTAAGGACTTACTACTTGATATTAACGGAAACGGAATTGTCTCATTGATTGTTGAAAGCTTTAGACAAGTCCAAGAGTTAAAACAACTTGATACAAGCAAAGTTTACTCATTAGAAATAAAAGAAGTTAAGTCAAAAAGAAGTTTGGAACAGAATAAATTGCTATGGAAATTGTTGAGCGAAATTGACACGGTTATGAATGGCGGACGTTCCGATGATGTAATGAACATTTACACAATGGCTTTAGAAAAGGCAAATGCAAAGTTCGAGTACATCGGAGCGTTGCCACAAGCCGAAGAAATGCTTAAACAAAATTTTAGAGCAGTTAAATTCATCAAAAAAATAGACCTAAACGGCAAAGAAGGCAATATGTACAAATGCTTTATAGGCTCATCGAAAATGGATACGAAAGAAATGTCGTTGCTTATTGATACAGCAATGGATATGGCTGAACAAATCGGTATTAATACAGATTGGTACAGGGAGCAATTTGAATGAAACGTGACAAAAGTATTATTCAAAAAGATATGTCGAAATGTTATGTATGTGGCACTACAACCGATTTACACACGCACGAAATATTCTTTGGAACGGCAGATAGAAAAAAGAGTATTGAATGGGGCTGTTATGTAAGGCTGTGTGCAAAACATCATAATATGAGCAATGCCGGTGTACATTTATGTCATTGGTTAGACAGAAAACTAAAAGAAATAGCGCAAAAAGAGTTTGAAAGCCTATATGGTCACGATAAATTTATGGAAATATTCCACAGAAATTATTTATAGAAAGGAAAGCAAAGATGACACAATTAGAAATAATTAAAAATCATTTAAAACAGTATCATACGATTACATCAATGGAAGCATTCCAACGATACGGAATAACGAGATTGAGTGCAACTATATTTAACCTAAGAAACGAAGGAAACATTATTGATACCGAATATCAGACAAGTAAAAACAGATACGGAGAAAAGACAACGTATGCAGTTTATAAATTGATAAAAATGGCGGAAGTGAATGAAAATGAGTGATGTTAAATGGATAAAAATTACTACAGATATCTTCGATGACGAAAAGATATTGTTGATTGAAAGCTTACCGGATGCATACGCAATAATAGTGGTTTGGTTCAAATTGTTATGTTTAGCCGGCAAACAAAATAATAGCGGTGTATTAATGATGAGTAATCAAATAGCTTACACCGAAAAGATGTTAGCAACTATCTTTAGGATGAAAGAAGCAACTGTACAATTAGCGTTAAATACATTCCAACAATTTGGAATGATTGAAGTAATCGAAGGAGTTATAACAATCCCGAATTGGGGAAAGC
>JAUNFB010000076.1 GCA_030525245.1 Erysipelotrichia bacterium | reverse complement strand
AGATTCTGCATAAATATCCACCTATTTTTGAAGTGTTCCCTCTGCACCTCCAGCAATATTCATACTCTTTTTATACATATCTTGGTTTTCCATCAAAGCCATCAATTGAGTATATTGACGTTTACCAGCAACGGCCTGGGCAACAGCAGTTTTTTCTGCTGATGTCATACCTTGCCATTTACCCATTAATTCCTCAATAACTCCGCCCATTTCTTTCAATTCGCCAGTTGTATCTAAAATATTAACACCAACAGCTGCCAATTGAGAAGATACAGTTCCAAGGCTCATACCATCTTCAAGCGTCTTACCAACTTTTAAATCGCCCATACGAGCAAGGATTGTCTTAAAAGAAGTACCAATAGATTCTGGCGCTTCACGAGTTACAGAAGCAACAGTGGCAATAATAGAAGACATTTGTTCCATTGAAACACCAACCGTATTTGCAGTCGCTGCGACTTTTTGCATAGCTGTAGCAATTTCTTCTGTGCTGGTTGCTGTCGCCGCACCAAGAGCTGCCATAATGTCAACGTATTTTTCCAGTTCAGCTTCTCCAACTTGATAAGAATTCCAAACCGCGGTTAACATCTCAGACATTTCTTCAGCGCTGGCGCTAAAAGCTACATTAGCAGCTTTTGTTGTAATGGCCGCTTTCTTGGCAACCATTTCGGCGCTATCGCCCTATTGGAAATAAATTAATGAAGCATCAGTATATGCCTTAGTCGTTGTTGATAACTCTTTTGCAGCTTTGTTTGCCTATTGAGCAAATCGCGTCATATCATCAGCACTATAGCCAGTAACAATACGAATATCATTTAAAGAACTATTTAAATTTTTAACATAAGATACCGCACCAGATAATGCACCTTCTAATCCATGTACAATATTAGATGAAATTTCCCATTTAATAGTATTTTTTAATGTTTGCGCGAAATTTTTTAATACTGTATTTGTTTGTTTTAAAGGCACTTCTGCTTGAGCGATAGAGTTTGCCAAATAAGCAAAAGCCTATTGACCCTCTTTTCCAGCAGAAATTAAATTCATACTTAATTCTTTTAAAGAAGATTTAGACTAAGATAAATTTGATATAAAATCATTTAAGTTTAATTTTCCAGTATTAATATTTGTTGCTTTGTTCAATTCTATCTAAAGTTCTTTGGCGCTTTCAACAGCTTTATTTAAATCTAAATCGCTATAATTTAAAGAAAGCTATTTTTTCTCTAATTTAGCAAAAGCAGAAGATAATTCTTGTAGCGCTTTTTTAGCTTGCGAAGTATCCGCATTAAAACCTATGGTATACTAAACATTCTTAGCCATAAATTAACTCCTTTCTCTCCATAAAAAAAAACCGCTTTCGCGGATTTTTTTATTATCCAATTTTTTCTAAAATATCTTTTACCAAACCTATTTTATCAGGTTGATCAAGCGTCGCCATTAGTTCATCTACATTCAACTTAGTAGCATCATAATCCTTGTTAATCGTTTTCATGATACCAACAAAAGAATTCTGATATGCCTGAACTGCCTTGGCACACTTATTAACACTTTTTTCAATATACTCCCATTCAACAGTTGGCATACCACAAGATATAGCACCAATAACCTTATTCATAACAAGCTGATCAAATAGCTTTTCTGGCTGTTCCATCATCTTATCAGTAATAGAAATATTACTATAACAGCGAACAACTTCCAATCTGAAAAATACTGCCAAACGCACTGGACTGATAAAGCCAGTTTCATCTACTGAATTAGCAAGAATTCTTTCAATCATAGCCGCTTTCTTCTCAAGAGGAAGATACTACTCTACAAGAACTTTCTTGCCGTTAATCTCAATTTCCTGCGGTGGAATAGCTTTAATTGGGGTTACATCTTTTAAACTGATTTTAGCCATACTAAAATCCTCCTTTTTCACTTCGATATTGTTATTATAATACAAAATTTTTTATTTGTCAAGTTTTAACGAATTGCTTTACGAGCAAAATCTTTCATTAGCCCTTGAGCCGCTTTTTGACCAAGTAAATCAATAGCTTTTTGAACTCCGTCCTTTAATTTATTAAATTCATCATCATTAGAATTAACAATTTTATTGCGTAATACTCCAGATGTGGCATCAGAATATTGGATTTCTCCTATTGCTTCTAATGGATTAGAACTAGTTCTAATAGCATCCGCTAATTCAATCATTTGCTGATAGCCCATATGAGAAGCTTTAGCCGCTTTTACGGCCCAGTTTTGAATATTACCATTTTGTAATTTAGCCATTACGTCTCCTACCAAGCGACCTTTTGCATTACTAACATTAGCAACTCCCACTGTCAAAAAAGCTGACACGTCAGTAGGATCCATTGTTCCTGTATAAGGAGCTTGTTCTCCTGGTTGTTGTACCAACTGTGGGATAAAACTAACAAAAGCTTCGGCTAAATCTCCTCGCTGAGTTGCTTTAACCATTCCACCAATTTCATCTTGACTTGCATCTGTAAACCACCAAATAGAAGCATCATTACCATTTGCGGCTTTTGCTGCCGCAAAACGAATTAAAACTTCTTTATAAGTATTTGCTAATTTCTAATATTTTGTAGAAATTTCTTGTTCGCTTACATTTTCAGTTTTTAATCTATCGATAATGCTTTGAAAACTTTCCGCTTTTTGCTATTTAGTTTTTCTTCTGCCCATACCAACTCTTGCAGTTAATCCACCGCCTTTAGCGGATGCTTGCTTGTCAATAGCTACACTAGGATCAAATTCAAAAAGACCAACATTCATATTGCCTTCTTTGTCTAAATTTGCCTAAACTGTAATATACGCTAAATTTTGAATTTCCATTATATTAAATATAGTATGCTAAAACCTATCTACTGCATCATAAATGACCCGCAATGCTGTATCCCACTAGTGTTGCAAAGCTTCTAAATCAAACTTTTTTAATTGACTAGTAAATGAATGCCATTTTTCAAGGGTTTCTGTGTCAAAATCTCCACGAATCATTTTAGACAATTTTTCTTGAGCTACAAGCCAATCTCCATTATTTGCAATAGTAGATTGAATAGCCACAATAATTTCATGCTCAGGTAAAACCTAAGATAAAAATGCTTCAGCCTCATGCTTTAATAAATTATTTTTCATTTGT
>JAUNFB010000075.1 GCA_030525245.1 Erysipelotrichia bacterium | reverse complement strand
GCAGTGTTGCCGGGTATGGTAAATTAAGAACGCAGGCTAATTTAGTATTGTGTTCGCATTTACATAAAGATCATTGCGGAATAGAAAATGTCGAATTGGTAGAATCCAAATATGACAGTCCATTCAAAGTAGAAACAATGACAACTTTTCATGATGATAAAAGAGGTAAGTTAAGAGGAGATAACCTTGTTCATATTATAACTGTGCAGGATTATTATAAAGTTGTTCATTTGGGTGACTTAGGGCATATGTTAACAAATGAACAAATAGATTTAATTAAAAATTGTCATATTTTGATGATTCCGATCGGCGGATATTACACGATTGATGCTTATCAGGCAGCTCAATTGGTCAAGCAGATAGAACCGAAGGTAGTAATTCCAATGCATTACAGAGAAGGTAATTATGGTTATGATGTTTTACAGACAGTTGACAAATTCACTAAATATTTTGATAAAGTTTTGTATTTAACTACTGATACATTGGAATATAGTGATGAACTTAATGGCGAAGTTGTGGTATTGGATTATAATAAGAACGATTCCGGGAGATAATTAAATTGAAAAAAAATGTTTTATTTGTTGTTGATGAAAGATGCACAGGTGGTGTTTCGGTACTGTTAACCGATATTTTCAACATGATCGACACGACGCAATTGGATATAGATTTATTGGTTTTGCATAACCGCGGAAAGATGTTTGAAAAATTACCGTCTAATGTTCATTTGATTTTCGGTAACAGTTATTTTGATGCTGTAGATTTGTCTTTGATCACTGCTTTGAAAAGCAAAAATCTTAAAACAATTTTTCATAAGATAAGACTTATTGCGGAATTAAAAACCGGTTTAATAAAGAAAAGAATTGTTTGGGAAAGAAAGAAAATTCTAAAGAAGCACTATGATTATGAAATTGCCTTTAAGGATGGTTTTACAGCGGTATTTACTGCTTACGGGGACAGCGATATAAAATATCATTGGATACAATATAATTATCGAACAGCAAACCCCAACAGCAAGTATCCTAAGTTATTTGCTGAGGTGTTAAAGAAATTTGATAAAATTATAGCTGTTTCTCAGGGTATTGCCGATGATTTTAATCATATTTACCATTTGGAAAGCAAGATGAAAATAATCAGCAATTTGGTAGATAATGAAAGAATAAAGAAACTGGCAAAAGAGAATAGTGATTTGGTCATTGATAAAAACAAATTGAATATTATTTGCGTTGGAAGATTGATAAACAGTCATAAAGGCTATGATCGTCTGATTGATATTGTGAACAGATTAAATCAAGAAAATTTATTTTCCGATTGTATTCTAAGAATATTCGGCGATGGGCCGGATTTTGTCAACTTGGAAAATCAAATTATAAACTGCCATTTAGAAGATAAAGTTTTTTTGATGGGTGCAGTAAATAATCCGTATAAATACTTTAATGACCAGGACTTATTTATTCTTCCATCATATTATGAAGCTTTCGGGTTGGTAATCGTTGAAAGTTTGATTTTGCATGTTCCTGTATTAGCGACTAAAAATGATAATACCGATTTAATGATCAACAATCAAAAGAATGGTTTAATTGTTGAAAATAGCACTAAAGGATTATATGATGGTCTGAAATATTTGTTGGAAAACAGAGCGGTATTAGAAGAGTATAAAGAGAACTTGCTTAATTACATTTATGATAATCGCGAGATAATATGTGAGATAAACAAGTTGTTTGATAAATAAGGCGGTAAAGTTATGGAAAATAAAATTGATTTTGTTTTAATGTGGGTTGACGGTAAAGATCCTAAATGGTTGGAAGAAAAAAATAAATACAGTGAAAAAAAGATCCCCGTTGATGATGCGATTAATCGTTATAGGGATATGAATCTTTTAAAATATTGGTTTAGATCTGTTGAAAAATATACTCCATGGGTCAATAAGATTTTTTTCATTACTTGGGGGCACTTGCCTGAATGGTTAGACATATCCAATCCTAAACTGGTAGTAGTTAATCATCGAGATTATATTCCGCAACAATATTTACCGACATTTAATGCGAATACTATTGAATTGAATTTACACCGTATAAAAAATTTGTCCGAACAGTTTGTTTTGTTTAATGATGACATGTATATTCTTAATCCTTTAAGTCCGGAATATTTCTTTAAAGACGGATTGCCTTGCGATCACTGGAAAGAAAATCCTTTGGAAATTGAAAAAGGCGAAGATAATTTCTTTGACCATATTTTGATCAACGATCAGTTTTTGATTAATAAGAATTTTGATAAAAAAGAGGTCTATAAAAATAATTTAGCGAAGATTTTCAATATTCATTACGGAAGAAGGAATATTCGTTATCTAATGTTAAAAAGATGGAAATATTTTACCGGATTTGAATGTCCTCATACGGCTAATCCTTACTTAAAATCTTCTTTTACGGAATTATGGAGCAAAGAAGAAGAATATTTAAACAGGACTTGTTTAAACAAGTTCAGATCAATATTGGATGTTAACCAATGGGTTGTCAATTGGTATCAGATGTGTCAGGGAAAATTCAGTGTCAAAAATCAAAAATATTTTGGACGTTATTATAATTTAGAAAAAGATAACAGTGATTTGATAAATTATATTCGAGACAGCAAAGCAGATATTGTATGTATCAATGATACTAATAAGTATTTGGATTTTGAAAAGGCTACTGCTGAGTTGCAGACAGTTTTTTCAGAAAAGTTGAACACACAATGTACATTTGAAAAACAGGTGGATTATGAATAATACTTCCAGAAAAAAGAATGTCATTAAGAACATGCTGATCGGTACGCTGTTTCAAATATTTAGCTTGCTGATTGGTTTTGTTAATCGAACATATTTTATCAAATTGCTTGGCGAAGAATATTTGGGCATAAATACATTATTTTCCAATATCTTAACGATCTTATCTTTTGCCGAATTAGGAATCGGTAATGCGATTGTTTTTAATTTGTATAAACCATTGGCCGAAGATGATTTTGAACACGTAAATTTACTGCTTAAATTTTATCGTAATACTTACTTTTTAATTGGAACGGTAATCTTGTCCGGCGGTTTAGAATTAACTTTTTTCATTCCCGATTTGATCGAAAAAATGCCGAACATTAGCGAAAA
>JAUNFB010000074.1 GCA_030525245.1 Erysipelotrichia bacterium | reverse complement strand
GTTCCACCAAAAAGATTGGTGGGATTTGTGCTATTTACGGACATATAAATTGAGCCTACCGGGTAAATTAAATCAAAGATAGTTTTATCATTTATCTTAAGATTTCCCGTAAGTTTGGTATCCATGTTAATCTCAAAAGCATTCTGCGTTGAAACTTTTCCAATTGCCATGCCTTTGCCGCTTTGGTTGTAATCCACAAGCGTGTAAGCAGTGGAAAGATTGTGAGAATACTCCGAAAAACTAAAAAAATCAGTAGCAGAGGTTTTGAAATTGTACTCTGATTCTGTATCAATATTTTGAATTATTTGTGTTGTGTTTAGCGTGTAATTTGTGTTATCTAAATTAAAAATATTCCATTCTGTTTCCGATATTTTTTTGTATTTGATTTGAAAAGATTTCGTGTTTTTAGAATTAACGCTTGAAATTGACGCTGAAACAACACACTTCGCACAATTTCCTTCGTCATTTGCTGTCCCGTCTTGATTACATCTTGAAACCGAAAAAGAATTAATTGCCGGACTTGCATATTCTATAACATTAAAAGTTACACTTTGGGATTTCGTGCTTCCTCTGCTGTCTTTAACGGTCACAGAACAGGTATTGTTTCCGCTTGTAGTTAAAAATCCCGTTGTAAAACTGCTTGATGTATATGAAGCTCCATTGATGCTTACAGAATATGATTTAATCGTGCTTGAATAACTTCCGATCGCTGAAATACTACCTGAAATTTTAGATTTTCCTTGAACGTATGCCCCAAACTGTGCATAAATCCCTGAAACTGCCTCAGATAGATTAGCCGAGTTAATTGTCGGCACAATATTTGACGGAACATTAGCAGTAAAGGAGGTACTATTGAGGCCAATATATGTGCTTCCATTATATGTTTCAAGCCAAAGCTTTACATTTAAACTTGTGAAATTCAGCGTGCTGTTTGCAAGGCTCAGCGGAACTGTCCAACTTTTGCTTGTACCGATTTCGGTTGCAATAGTATTCCAACCGCCTGAGCCAATTTAATAATAAAGAACGTGTGTAAAGTTGCTTGACGCTCTGTTTGTATAAACTGTAATGGAATCACCCATAATCACCGAGCTTGAGCTGAGCGAGGGATTGCTGGCTCTTGGAATTGTTGATTAAGTTTGCGAATACTACCCCTCGCTTGACGATAAAGGTGTGTCCATGCTTATCCAAGCGGAACAAGTAAGCGTTTTTGTTCCGTCATTGTTGTGGTAAATATCAAGTGTTTTGCTAAAAAGATTTATTCCCGAACTCGTTATTTTTTGACTTGAAGAAACCGCCCTCGAATATGTTGTACCGTTGATTATACAATAACAAGTACCAGAGACATAAGTTGTATATCCAGAATTGTCGCGCCAAAACCTTACATAAACACTAACATTTGAACAGTTATTTGAAACATTTTGAGAATTTTGATTTACTGTGATGTTATATTTAACGTGCGAATTGCTTGTACCAAATGTGCTTGAAGTTCCCAAATTATCACCTCATTTATTAAATGTATTATAATATCAAATATAAAAATTAAAACCAAAAAGGAAGATTTAATTTATGCAAAAAATGTACATGACACATCCGATTTTCCCAACACCAAACATCAGAAAAACTGCTGATTTTTACGTTGAAAAATTAGGATTTAATGCGGTTGAATATCTAAATTCCAAAGAGCCTCATATATGTCTATACAAAGACGATATTGAAATAATCCTTACGGATTCCAATGGTCAAAAAGTTATTCCAAATCATGAATTATATGGTTACGGATATGATGTTTATATAATTGTGGATGACCGAAAGCAAATTCAAAAGGAATTTGAAGATAAGGGACTTAAAATCGTCAAAAATCTTTCCGTAACAGATTACAATAACGAAGAATTGGTTTTAGAGGATATAGACGGAAGATGGCTGGGATTTGGCATAAAATTAGATACAGATAACTGGGAAAACTTTCAAAATACAAGTCCGGTATATAAGAATAAATAAAGGTTATCCGCAATAAGCCATAATTCAATGGTTTTGCTTATTTAATTTTTTTGAATGACAGATTCCCGCT
This sequence comes from Erysipelotrichia bacterium, assembly GCA_030525245.1. Taxonomy (GTDB): domain Bacteria; phylum Bacillota_I; class Bacilli_A; order Erysipelotrichales; family Erysipelotrichaceae; genus UBA1783. Next base: position 1,156 of record JAUNFB010000074.1, on the reverse strand, counting down.
TGTTCTCAGGTAAAATCAAGATTATTTAACCAAAGTAGATTTAAGAAGTTTTCACTGAGAACATACTTATCGTTATGTCGTATTTAACGTGCGTGTTACTGGTCGAAAAAGTGCTTGATGTTCCCATTTTTCTTTAACCTCTTTTAAAATTTTATTTTTTGATGTTGACTAAATTAAAATAATTGCATATAATATAAATGTACAGAATATTGTACCATATCTTGTTAAAAAGGAGAGGATATATATGTTGGCTGTAAACTATTCCACTATACGTGAAAACCTCAAATCTTATTGCGATAAAGTTACAGACGATAAAGAAACTGTTATCGTTACCAGAAAAGGCGAAAAAAATGTCGTAATTATAAGCCTTGATGAGTGGAACAAACTTTCAAAAGCTGCTAAAAATGCAGAATATTTGAATATGTTAGACCGCTCTTTTAATCAGTTGCGGTCCGGCCAAGGAAGAGAACATGAATTAATCGAGGATGAATACAGTGAGTAAGTATTGGTCTGATAAAGCTTGGGATGATTATCTTTACTGGCAAATACAAGATAAAAAGACGCTTTTAAAAATCAATAAGTTAGTTAAAGATATTGAAAGAAATGGGTTATCTGAAGGAATCGGAAAACCCGAACCATTTAGGTATAGAAAAGGTTGGAGCCGGAGAATTGATGAAAAAAATCGTTTGGTTTACGATATTGATGAAAGTGGAAATATTTTGATTGCTTCTTGTAGAGGCCACTATGAATACTAAGGTGCTGATTTAGCTCAGCATCTTATTTTATTTTCTTAAAAGATAAATTCCCGCTTGTTTTCGGGTAAAATCAAGATTATTTAGCCAAAGTAGATTTAAGAAGTTTTCACTGAGAACATACTTATCGTTATGTCGTATTTAATATGCGTGTTACTTGTTGAAAATGTGCTTGATGTTCCCATTTTTCTTTAACCCCCTTTTAAAATTTGACATTGACAATATATCTGAATTTGCATATAATATTGATATAATTGTTTTTTAGGAGTTGATTTGTATGCCGGCAATAAGACCAAGTGCGGATTTACGCAATGACTATAACAGCATAATTGATTACTGCAAAGAAACCAATAAACCTGTATTTATAACCAAGAACGGACACGGTGACGCAGTTATTTTAAGCA
>JAUNFB010000073.1 GCA_030525245.1 Erysipelotrichia bacterium | reverse complement strand
AAAAGTCAATTTCTACATTGTTGTTGGTTAGGGTGTTGAAGTCGTTGCTTAAAAAAACTTCAACATCGTAAATCAGAGTGTCAGAATAGTTGATATTCAAGTCGTAAAGCAAATCGTCAAGGTCGTTGCCGTGATTTATTTCAAATGCAATGGCACGCAAGGCATCGTAATTCAGCGGAATTCGCACAGCAGTCTCCAATATTTCCGGAATGACTGTTTGCTTGTCTTTGTCGATGGAATCGCAAAGGTATTCGTTTATTTCAGAAATGCTCGGAATGGTAAAATTGAATTTGTAATGCAATCTGTTCGGACGGTTGATTAAGTGCTCACCAATAAGTTTGGAATTGTTGACAGTAAAAATAAGGTTGTCTAAACTTGAGAAATAATCTCCAATACATTTTTGCTCTACTGAGCTTTTAGGCATATAAACATTGAATTTTGCAAATGTTGAAATCCAATGACGCTCGTGACTGACAGGTTCATATCCAATGTTTTGCAGTACATTGTAAGCACAATGAATATCATCTTTTCCATTTGCCAATGAGAGCAATTTCATCGCAGAACTCTTGACTTTAAAAGGAAAATCAACATAGTGAGCCGATGTCGTGAAGTCATCAAAAATAACAACAGGTTTATCGGAATTTACATTTTTAATTCCAAATTTTTCGTCTGTATAACCCAAAATAAAACTTTGACCAGCTGTTAAAACCGGAGTCTTATATCGGTCATCATATTCTGTACTTTCAACGATATAAGCTTGTGGCTGTTCGTATTTGAATATATCACCGAGCTTACGCTGTTCCCAAGAAAGAATGAAATAAAAGTATAAATTGCTTTTTATAAAAAATAGTTTATAAACCAAAATCAAGGGGACCGCTTTAATGGAAATCCTATCAACGGTGCTCTTGATTTTATCATTATACTTCTAATAGGATGCCTATTGTTTGAAATATATTTTCTTACTTTTCTGCAGATTGTTCAGGTGAAATTGTCGCAATAAACCCTTTAAATTAAAATTCCTTTTTATAATTGTTGCTCATTAATTTTGGTTTGTCAATAGACGTTAATGGGAGATAATCAAACATATATATATATGTTATATAGTAAGGTTAGTTGCGTTTATTAAAATTCAGTCTTTTTTCTTCGTGTAAATCGTAAATATTGGTTATATTCAGCAGTTCTTCCGTTTGTTTTTTCAACAATTTGAAACGGGTCATAGCTATCAATGCCTATCCTGCCAAGAATAGTTTTGCACATTGCTCTTTCTTTTGGAAAACATCTGTCAGCAAGAAAATCTTCAAAATCCTGCCATGTCGGATTTTCATTAATTCCAAAAGCCCGTTTCATAATATCATTTGTGCGATTAAGAATCTTTATTTTTTTATGTGTAAAATCAACATAAATCTCTGTGCAAATTTTTTGCTTATACATAAAATCTATTCTCATCACATAATCGTCATTTAAAGGCTTGTTAAGATATTTTGAGATGGTCTGTCTGCTTACACCAAAATGCTCTGCGATTTCTTTTGTCGTTTTTCCTTGCTGTTGCATTTCAATAATAGCTTCAGCATCCTTTTTGCTTAACGCTTTCTTTCTGCCGGAGCGCTGTCTGCCGGCAATTTCACGCAATTCCGTTTCATCGTCAGTTCCGAAAATTTCTATACACAGTTTTCTGTAATCCGTCATAACTCGCTCCTTTCAATAGTGTAAACTTTCATTGTTTACACTATTATATATTATGTAAATTATTTTGTCAACTATACAAAAAAAGCGTTGGAAAATCGCCAACGCTTTTTGAAATATATAGAGACTTGTTTTTGATGTTCGTATGTACTCGTTTTATTTAGCAAGTCTTTGCCATATTTATGAGAAATCCTGTTTTTCTGTATTGGTTAGTTTAAATTTACTTGTTAAAGATTAATGCTTGAAAAATCAATTATTTATAATTATCTTATCTTTTGATCCAGATTGCAGGTCTCACACCACCGCTTGAATAAAAAACGGGTATGCCATGATTTAATACAACTCCATTACTATGTACGACTGCGGTTGACCTTCCATGTTCTCCGGGAGAACGAAGCCACCACCAAGAATTGTGCTCGCTGTCTTCAAAAAGTCCTTTTTCAACAGCGTTATTTGTGCCGGAGGTTTTACGAATGTTTTCACCTTCAAATAATTGCTCTGCTTGATTGATAGACAAGATGAATACTTTATCATTTGTACTATTACCCGGATTAGTGCTGTAAAGCGGGTTGCTTTCTGCTTGAACATCGCATTCAATAATATCCATTTTTTCTTCATAGCTAAAAGCTGAATTAAAAAACTCGTTATTTAACCATTTTCTCAAACTGGATTTTTCCCAAGTGGTTTCTGCTTTCTCATTAACATTGTATGGTATAGTATCAATAATTTTATCGGTTATCAATAACAAAGTTTCTTTATCTTGCTTTAAAACACGCCATTTAATTGGCTCTCCTTTATAAATGCCGAAGTCAATAAAATCAATCATATTTTCTTTTTCCATATAAAACTCCAATCTTTATTTTAATGCTCTACATTTTTTATTTCTTAATTCAATAAGAGAAATTATTTCTTCTGCAGTAGATCTTGCAAGTTCATTATCGTCGTCATAAACCGCACTTGTAAATAATTCAAACTCCGATTGTATTTGGTTATTAATACTATTCAAAGTAGAAGTTGACATTGGATCTGAATATCTAATTGATTCATAAACTTTTTTAGTTAATTCTTTTGTTTCATCAGTATTTGCTCTTGATTTTAAAGCATCGGCATCAACTGTCAGCATTTTTATAAAAGAAGTTTCTTGTTGGATTTTTTGTCCTCTGGTTTGAACTATTTCAACCGCAGCAGTTGCCTTAGTAATTGCAATGATATAGAATCCAAGGATTAATACATCAACTACAATGCCCACCCAATAAGGAATAAACGGTGTGATCATTGCGATTAAACCTACAATTAGCGAAGTTGCTACTGCTACATACGCTAATCGCATAACAGAATAATTCAAAAAAACCTTGTCTTTATTGTTATTTTTAAAAAATAAAATGCTGCATATTAAATGTCCAATCAATACTAATGTTATGAAAATATAGCCTACCCAAAATGATGGCTTAAGTGTTGTTAAACCACAAGTTGCATTTGTAATAGTAAAAATTATTACATTGAACACTACGAGAGCGACAGTCCAACAAATTGCATAATACTTAAAATA
>JAUNFB010000072.1 GCA_030525245.1 Erysipelotrichia bacterium | reverse complement strand
CTTGCCTCAGTAAATGTCGGTTGTTGCAAATTCTTATCAGCCTCTATTCTTGACGTTTCCTCGCTTGACAGTTTTGACTGAATTTCAGTAATGCACTTACTTACCAAACTCCAAAACCAATTAAACACATTTGCCGATGGTTTATAGCCGGCTTTAAATCCGTCATTTTTCAGACTATCGCTCGGCTCGGTGCCTGTATTCTTCCATTCAGGCAAATTATTATTAAAATTCATACATTTATTCTCCCTTCTTAAATATTTCCTAAGTAACCGCCGTGACCGTGACCGTCTGCAAATCCTGCCTCTACGTTATAATCATTTTCGTGGTCGGCAAATTCAAATGTTCCGGTATATTCATACGCATATAATACCGACAAATGTGCTGGTTTCAGATCTTCAATAATATTCTTAATCACACTTTCAGGCACATTCGGTTGATGGAAAATCACCGTAAAGCTATAATTCGGAATATCTTCGGTAATATCTGCCAAAACGCCGTAACTCTCAATTACCGCTTTCAGATTTGCCCTTGTCGAAGTCTGTGTTCCACGCATTCGTGTTTTGATGAGGCTTTTTCGCACTTCAATGGTATCGGCAATTTGGGATATACCCAAGCTTTTCTCATATGCTCTTACAGTTTCTTCGTCAGCACTATCAATAAATCTGTTTTTCATAAACGTTTCTATCAACTCATACAAACGTTCAAATTCTGCGTTAACGGGTGTATTTAATGCTTTTATATACCGTGACTTTTTATAGTACGACGGTAAATTCTGTCCTACATCAGCCAACGGTAACACCTCCAAGAACAGCAATTTCAGTTTCGGATATTGCGATATTTTCTGTTTTTGAATTGATTTTCAAATTTGAATAATCGTCAACACCGTCTGTATTCAATATGGTTTGACCTATTTTCGCATACGACACATATCCGTTCGCAAAAGACACATCACGCAAATAACTTCTGATATTCGCTTTAATGTTTTCAAGTGTGCTTTCGTCCACATCTGCCGAAAACGTAACATTTATACTTACCGCCGTTGCGGTGGTAACGGTCACATCTGCACCTATCGGGCATTGATTATCTATATAGCTCTGTACCTTATTTATAAGCTCACTTCCGGCAAGTTGTTTTTCACTGTCAACGATTATCACTTTAACCGTTCCAGCTCCGTTCCACAACGGCAAGCATTTTGCGTCACCTACCCCGTCAACTGATTTTGCCCAAGAGATATACTGCCACTTATTGCCGCTTGTTATAGGGTGCGACACATATTCTGTAAAACGTTTTCTCAGTTCAACATCGCTTTCTTTGTCACTGCCTCCTGTGGTTGAATTTTCATTTGTTACGGATACAAGTCCTTGAATCGTAACCGGAAATCTGTTTATTTTCCCTTTTTCAACATTGCCCTTTACTCCTGCACTGTCACACACAATCTTCACCGTTACACTTCCGCCGTTTGGTATAATCGCATTTTCGGTTATATTAAATATCACATTACCCGCCGCAACCTTGTCACCGACAGACACTTTCGCTCCGACATTACCACTTACAGTCACATATCCTGTTGCATAGCTTGCCTCTTTACGTTCCAATCCGAACTCGCCTACACGTATATCAAGATACTTGCCTGTAGCGGTTGACGCATAAAAATAGGAGTCGAGAGATGATATAATATCATACACATTCTCAAACTCCATTGCCGTTGATTTTTCTATATCATATGTATACGTTCCCGACGACGTATCATATCTTGACGGTATCTGCAAAAGCATACGTTCAAGTATGGTATCAATAGTTTCAGCCATTATATCGCCCCCTTAACGTCATTTATATCGCCATACACGCTGTTCACGGTAAAAGATACTGTAAGCAGTGAGCCGTCTACTTCCATATTAAAGTTATCGATACTCACTATATCTTCATTTGCGGTCAGTATTTCGGTTATCTCACGCTTGACTTCCGATCGGATATAGTCACGATTATAATTTTTTCCGACAAAAGTATCTTCTATATTTATACCGTATCCAGTACCGCTATAAATTTTATATCTGCCTTTTTGCGTTCTGAGTATTTTCTGCACCCAATTTTTTATACGTTCCTTGCCGACCGTCATTTTCGGACGACCGTTTATAATAACAAAATCGCCCTTTTGAAAATCGAAAGCAGGCTCTGTTTTTGTGTAATCAGCCATTCTCCGTCACCCCCAACACCAAATATCTGTTATTGCCACTGTATGGAATCATTGCAACTTCTCTGCCTGTATAAACATACTGTCCGTCAATATCCCTCTTATATAAATCAATAAGACTTTTTATATGGTCTTTAGTCAGAATTATTTTAGAGGTATATTGTATTTTAAGGTTCGGTAGTTCTATTATTTTACCGAATACAACAAAATCACCCGTCGCATTTTCACGGTCTTTAAACATCTTTGCAAGTGTTTCAACTCCATTTTTCATACTAATCGCTCCATATCAATTTTATTGTAGTGAACACCGTTTTTTATACTGTGCTGACTGCTTGTAATCACATATTTAACACCGTCTTTTTCTATCGTACTTCCGGCTCTTGTATAGCTTGTCAGCTCCTCGATTATTTCACCGGAATACGTTTCATCTTCCTTATTCAGTTCGTCAAGATTTTTCTTTGCCAAGTCCGACGCATTATCTCCGTCATTCATTTTTACCACTTCTTGCAGAAAACCGTATTTTGATATACTCTCCTCGGCTTTCAGAGTAGTCATAACATCTGTATCGGTTATCACCTTAACACTGTTCTTCATATTCTCAATACTGCCTTTATGCTCAATATTACCCATATACTGCACCGAGTTTTTGAGTTCGGTATTGGGAGATATTCTAAACTTCGGCTTAGCCGCCATATCACTGCACAAATATATACGCATACCGTCGGGTACAAAGTCGAAGTTATACCCACTGCCGCACTTTTCGAGAATATCCTTGATAACGTCCGATACAGGCTTATCAATATATATTTGCGTTATAGGCGTACTCAATTCGGGAATAAGCACAATCGGAATGTATAAATCGTCGCATATTTTCTTTATGCAGTCGTCGGCTCGCATAGATGTAAACTGATATGTGTCGGTGGTTTTATTCAGATACCACCCTACGTCAACGGCAGTGTATTTGTTTACGTACATTGCTCCGTCGTCAACTTCGATTATTACACCTCTGAAATCTTCCCTATCTCCTCCGCTGTACCTCATAATATCGCCCATTTTAGGTATGTATAT
>JAUNFB010000036.1 GCA_030525245.1 Erysipelotrichia bacterium | reverse complement strand
TCAATCTTCTCTATTATATCATCATTCATCTTTTTTATCCTCCCACTTGTGCAATTTAGGAAAACTTAAGCTGACCTTTTTTTTCATATACGGATAATCAAAAGCAATTTCCCCATATCCGTTATCAATGCTTAATAATATACCTTTACCAAATACTTCATGATACATTACCTCACCAATCCGGTACTTGGTATTAGTGTTCTTTCTGTTATTGGTATCAGCAAAACCGATTGTTGATGCAGCATGTTTTGATGCTTGTTCACTGATACCGTACTCTTCAACATATTGTTCATCTATTTCTTTGACAAAGCGACTGGTTTGCTTGTCATTGCCTAAAACATACGAATAAGAACGATTATCGGTAATAAATAAATTTTCTTTGGCTCGTGTATAAGCAACATAGGCCAATCTTCTTTCTTCTTCCACACCTCTTATGCCATTTTCCTCCACGGCTTTCTTCGATGGGAAAACTCCTTCGGACATACCGATAACAAAAACATTTTTAAATTCCAAGCCCTTAGCGGCATGAACAGTCATCAAAGTGATATGATCGCCTTCATCGTTGTTCTGAATGTCTGAGTATAAAGCAATATCCGCTAAATAATCATCCAAACCGGCTGTCGGATGCTCATTTTGATAGTTGATAATATCGTTCATAAGTTCCTTAATATTTTCTTGTCTGTCAATATCAGCAGGATCTTCACTTGTTTCCAAATAAACTCTCAATCCGCTTTCACTATAAACCATTTCAAATATTTCGCTTAATGATTTTCCCTCCATGCGATTTACCCAATCATTGATAAGATCTTTATATTTTATCAACTTACTTTTACTTGAACCGCTGAAATCATCTATTGCCTCGAAGCAGCTTATTCCCTTTGAACGGGCGTAAGAAAACAAGTCATCGACACTCTTTTTGCCGATTCCCCGTTTAGGAGAATTGACCGTTCTTTTAAAAGACAAGTCATCCTTAGCTGTCAACATTCTTAAATATGAAAGCATATCTTTGATCTCTGCCCGATCATAGAAACGTATGCCGCCATAGATAATATATGGGATGTTATAGATCATCAATTGTTTTTCAATTGAGCGCGATAAATAGTTGCTGCGATATAGCACCGCAATATCGCTGTACTTGTAACCCTTTTTAATCAAAGCGAATATTCTGTTAGCCACAAACATTGCTTCATTATCCTCGGTAGCTCCACTGCAATGAACTATTTTATTACCCTGAATATTTTCCGTAATCAGCTCTTTCTTTACCCGATGCTTATTGTAATTAATTAAGCTGTTGGCACCATTCAAAATATTTTGTGTAGAGCGATAATTCTGATTCAATATAATAGTTTCGGTATTCTTAAAATGCTTTTCGAACTCCATGATTATATTGATATTGGCTCCCCGCCAAGAATAGATCGTTTGATCAGGATCACCGACAACATATAAATAAGTGTTCTCATCGGTCAACAGTTCAATCAACTCATACTGAATATTATCAATATCTTGGAATTCATCGACTAAGATAAAACGATACTTGTCTTGCCATTTTTTACGAATTTGAGAATATTTTTTGAATATTTTATTCGTCCATAACAGTAAATCATCAAAATCCAAAGCATAGAGTTCATGACATCTTCTTAAATAATAACCATAAACTTTGGCTAAAATTTCATACCGAGTATCATAAGCTTTATCCAATGCATCTTGTTCGCCAAGACCTGCTGCTTTGTAATTGGAAATGTAATCTAATACACTGTTGACATTAAAATTTTTAATGTCAACATTTAATGAAGCAAAAGCTTCCTTTACAATACTTTTTTGATCATCCCCATCAAGAATAGTAAAATTGTTCGGATAACCTTCCCTTTTGATTTCTTGCCTTAATACCATCACGCAAAAAGAATGAATTGTGGAAACGTGAACGCCATAATTTTCTATGCTGAGTTGCTGCTGAATTCTTTTTTTCATCTCACCGGCTGCTTTATTGGTGAAAGTGATCGCCAATATATTATCCGGAGAAATTCCCCAATTATTTATCAAATATATTATTCTGGAAGTTAAGACCTTTGTCTTTCCACTACCGGCTCCGGCTATTACCCGGACATATTGACTTTTAGTTGTCACAGCCTGCAATTGCTGTTTATTAAGAGACTCTAAATATTCATCCATAACAAAATCACCTTTTATATTATACCATCAAACTGTCCTTTCTTAACTTAGACCTTAATAAACTCTTAAAATATTTCCTTGCGATTTGTACTATCATATTAAAGGAGGATATATCTATGTATAACATTTTGTCTTACACTGCTTGGAGTATGAATAAGTTCAAAGCTTATGGCTTAATTCATTTAGTACTATTTCTCGGTGGTCTACTAATAAGTTTTTGTTATGCTTATTATTTACGCTACAGTAGTGAAAAGAAAACCAATAAAATATTATTTGGTTGCGGAATTTTTCTGTTGCTGAGTGAAATATACAAACAATTATTCTACACTTACTATCTTCACGCCGGAACATATCCTTATTGGATATTTCCCTTTCAATTATGCAGCATCCCAATGTATCTCTGTTTAATCATTCCGTTTGTCAAAAAGGAAAAACTGAAGCAAGGAATCTACAATTTTATGGCTTCATTCAACTTAATGGGCGGATTCATTGCTTTTTTGGAACCATCCGGTTTAATTCATGAATATATCACCTTAACGGCTCACGCTTTTATCTGGCATATGTTGTTAATTTTTATTGGCTTATTAATTATTTTTACAGGACACGCCGAAAAACAATTAAAGGACTTTAATCAAGCTGCCTTGTTGTACCTATCTTTCTGTTTTATTGCTTTTATGATTAATTTGCTGTTATTTAATGTCTCTGACGGAAGTATTAATATGTTTTTTATCGGACCGGCAAAATCTTCCCTCATCGTGTTCAAACAAATATGCAATTATTCCGTTTTACTAAGTTCTATAATATATATTGTCGGTAATTGTTTGGCTGCCGGACTGTTTTATTTTATTGGCTACAAAATCAAGAAATGATGAGAGCGTAAGTTCTCATCTTTTTAGATGAGTATTCGTGATATAATTAAACAGGTGATTTTAAATGATTGTATTAGCAGATAAATGGCAAGATTATCAACTGATCGATGCCGGAAACAAAGACAAATTAGAAAAATGGAAAGACGTCACTTTGGTACGCCCTGATCCGCAAGCAATTTGGCAAAAAAGTGTTGATAAAAGGTGGAACAATTATGACGGAATTTATTACCGCAGTGAAAAAGGCGGCGGACATTGGGATTTCAAAAAGAAATTACCGGAATATTGGACTGTAAACTATAAAGATTTGATTTTCAAAGTTTCTCCGACCAATTTCAAACATACCGGTTTATTTCCCGAACAGGCAGCAAACTGGGATTGGCTGACAGATATTATTCACAATGCCAACCGGCAAGTTAAAGTTTTAAACTTGTTTGCCTATACCGGTGGAGCAACCATTGCCTGCAGCAAAGCCGGAGCCGAAGAAGTTGTTCATTTGGATGCCGCCAAGGGAATGGTTAATTGGGCTAAAGAAAACATGATTTTAAACAATTTAGAGGATCATACTATTCGCTTTATTGTCGATGATGCTTTAAAATTTGTTAACAGAGAAATCAATCGCGGACATCAATACCAAATCATTATCATGGATCCTCCTTCTTACGGTCGCGGTCCAAACAACGAATTATGGAAAATCGAAGACAAATTAGAAGAATTAATTGCTCAAGCAGTCAAACTTTTATCTTCCGATTGTCTGGCCTTTTTAGTCAACGGCTACACTACCGGTTTCAGCCCGATAGCCTTAGATAATATAATGAAAAAATATTTATTAAAAAAATACCCTGATGGTAAAGTAAATACTGTTGAATTGGCTATTCCAATGCAAGATTCCAAAATGATTTTACCATGCGGTATTTCCGGAAGGTTTGAAAGATAATGGAAATACTGTATGAAGACAATCATTTATTGGTAGTAAACAAACCGCTGAATATGCCCGTGCAACAGGACAGCTCCGGCGATTTGGATTTGTTAACTGCTCTGAAAAAATACTTAAAAGAGAAATATAACAAACCGGGAAATGTTTATTTGGGGCTTGTTCATCGTTTGGATAGACCTGTCGGAGGGGTTATGGTTTTCGCCAAAACGGACAAGGCCGCATCCCGTTTAAGTAAAGATTTACAAGATAAAAAAATTAAAAAAATATATTTGGCTGTTGTTTGCGGTCACAGTAAAGACAGTGCTCAATTAAAAGATTATCTGATAAAAGATCATCAAACCAATACTGTAACCGTAACAGATCCCGCTAAAGGAAAACTCGCCTTATTGGAATATAAGACTATAGAAAGGAAAGACAACTTGTCTTTAGTTAAAATAAGACTGCATACAGGAAGATCACATCAAATTCGAGTGCAGATGGCCAATGCCTCCTTACCGCTTTGGGGAGATCAACGTTATAACATTCAAGCCAAAAAAGGTCAGCAGATCGCATTATTTGCCTATCAATTATCTTTTCCCCATCCGATAAGCAAAGAGATAATGACCTTTAGCTGCCTGCCAAATAATATCAAACCATTTAATTTATTCAATATGAGGTAAAAATATGCAAGAGAAAAAAAAGATAACCATAATGTCAATCGCAATTGCCATTTTAAGTGTTTCACTGATCGTCTTAATCTATTTCGGCTTTTTTGCCGACAAACATTACAAAGATTTAGGCTATACCAATCAAGACATCAAACTGATTCATCAATATCAATTGGAAAATGAAATAAAAGATTATAATCACAGTTTAGTTTATGCTTTACATTCTGCAGACTTTCAAGAAAAGAATATTCATTATTATTTACTATTTAACAGTCAAATAGATTATACCGAGTGTATCAATAAACTGGCTCAAAACTATTCTTTAAATGATTTAAAAGAACTGTTAACGGTATTAAATTATGATGAAGCCGCAGAACTTATCGAATATGAAAAAATAAACAACATTTCTTTTTTCCAACAAGTTAAAAACAAAGGCTACAATACCGGCGACAGTGTTATTATCGCTAATAGTTTAGATGAGAACAGTTTGAAATCTTTCTTATCTCTGCCGACTTTACAAAAAGGTTCTAATTTCGTTAACTATCTAAACAGCGGCTACAATGCCGAAACAATTGTCCGTTTATTCAATAAATTAGGCGAAGATACATTTAATGATTTAAGCACTATACTCTATTTTGACAACTTAGATGACTATTTATCCGCTGATAATTTCGATATCAAGTTACTTCCGCGCTATTTAATGTATGCCGATAAACATAATGTTTCAGCAAGCGACGCCGTATATTATGTCAATAACAACAATGATTATGTCGAAGATCCCGACTTTGCTGCTTTTTATGAGAATTCCCAAGAAGTCGATTCTTATTCTCTAACAATGCTGGTAAATAAATCTCATCGTTTAAAAAGTGACTATGTTCCGGAAAATTTGATCGATATTAACGCAAATTACCGCAATTCCGCCCAATCATTAAATTCCGAAGCCGCCGATGCTTTTATCAAAATGAGCGATGATTGTTATCAAGCAACAGACAGAAGAATTTTGGTTTATAGCGGGTATCGCAGTTATAATGTCGAAGAAAGCTTTTACAATGAATATTTAAATGCCAGCGGTGATGACAACAGCAATAAAGTGGACAGTTTTGCCAACCGCCCGGGATATAGCGAGCATCAAAGCGGCTTAGCCATAGATATATGTCAAAAAGGCTATAGTTATAACGAATTCAATACCTGCATTTCTTCGGATTGGGTCTACGAAAACTGTTACGATTATGGTTATATTTTAAGATATCCGTCATCAAGAGCTTTTTTGACCGGTTGCTATTACACTCCTTATCATTATCGCTATGTGGGAATCGAAACCGCTCAAAAAATAAAAAAATACAATTGGACATTAGAAGAATATAACTATATATTCTCTAATTAGTGTTATAATTTTTTACATGAGGTATTAATTTTATGAAACTTAAAAACAGTTATTTTTACACCCTAAGAGAATCTCCGAAAGACGAGGAATCGGCAAGCGGTATTCTGTTAACCAGAGCCGGATTCATCAAAAAAACATCGGCAGGAGATTACATGTTTTTGCCATTGGGATTCAAAGTAAAAAGCAATATCGAAAATATCGTTAGAGAAGAAATGAATAATATCGATTGTCAGGAATTATGCATGCCATGCTTATTACCTGAAGATGTCTATGTTGCCAGTGGCAGAAGAGCAAATTTCGGTAGCAGTATGTTCTCCTTAAAAGACCGTTCCGGTAAACCGATGGTTTTAGGACCGACTCACGAAGAACTTTTCGCTATTGCGGGTGGTATGAAAATTAAATCATATAAAGATTTACCATTTTCTTTATATCAAATTCAAACAAAGTTCCGCGATGAAGCAAGACCGCGTTTTGGATTAATTCGCGTCAAAGAATTTGTAATGAAAGATGCTTATACATTTGACACGGATTTGCAAGGACTTGATGTAGCTTACGAAAAAATGTTTAAAGCTTACCATCGCATCTTTGATCGCTTACATGTCAACTATAAAGTAGTAAGAGCCGATACCGGAGTGATGGGAGGGTTGTTGTCTGAAGAATTCCAAGCTATCAGTCCGATAGGAGAAGATACTTTGGTTCTCTGTGATAAATGCCATTTTTCCAGCAATATTGAGGTTGCCAAACATGTCTGCTTAGATGAAGATGATGAAGAAGAAAAACAGCTGCAACTTGTTGAAACCCCTGAAGTCAAGACAATTGATGAAGTTTGTCAATATCTGCATCTTCCTACCGAAAAATCAGTGAAAGCTTTAATGATGAATATCGACGGAAAATTGGTTATCATCTTTATCCGCGGCAACAGAGAATTAAACGAAAGCAAAGTATTGAAATTATTGAACGGAAAAGAATTAAATTTTGCCAATGATGAATTAATTGCGACCAGCAATGCCGTTGCGGGATTTACCGGTCCTATCGGTCTAAACGCAACAATTGTCATTGATGAAGAAGTATTAAAAATGCACAACTTCGTAGTAGGAGCCAATAAGAAAAACTACCATTATATCAATGTAAACCCTAAAGACTTCCGCTATGATTATGTAGGAGATATCGTAAATGTCCAAGAAAATGACAAGTGTCCGAATTGCGGCGGTAATTTATACTTCCAAAAAGGTATCGAAGTGGGAAATACTTTCAAATTGGGAACAAAATATTCTCAAGCAATGAATTTGTATTACCAAGATAAAGGCGGAAAATTACAACCGGTATATATGGGAAGTTACGGTATTGGTATCGGCAGAATTATGGCAGCCATTGCCGAACAAAGCCACGATGATAAAGGATTAATTTGGCCGATAAATGTTGCTCCATATAAAGTATGTATCGTTGTTATCAATGCCAATGACCAACAACAATTATCTTTGGCCGATAAAATTTATGAAACCCTTAATGCAGCCGGAATTGAGCCGTTAATGGATGATCGTCAAGAAAGACCGGGAGTCAAGTTTAAGGACATGGAATTGATCGGTATACCAATGCGCATAACCGTCGGCAGAGATGCTGTAAATGACCAAGTTGAATTTATTTTAAGAACAGACGAAAATAAAGAAATAATCACTTCTGAGCAAGCGATTGAAAAAGTAATTAATTTATGTAAAGAAAATTAATCTCAGCAGACAATCTTAATCGATTGTCTGCTTTTGTAAATGTTATGTAAATAAGACAAAAAAAGTCAATTATTATGTTATACTTGATGACGGTGATTTATTATGAATGAAAGATTGAGAAAACTTACACTTACTGCCCTATTAGCAGCTGCCTGCTACATCAGCTTCACTTTTCTACAAGTGAAAATCTACACTCCGGCAGGTTACACATCCTTCCATTTAGGAAATGTATTTTGTGTTTTAGCCGGTCTGTTAATTGATCCGGTCTGTGGCGGTATAGCCGGTGCCATCGGTATGGGTATCGGTGATTTATTGGATCCTGTTTATATTTTAACAGCACCAAAAACAATTATTTTAAAATTCATGATGGGCTTTATTGCCGGAACAGTCGGACAAAAATTATTCCATCTACAAGAAAAAAGCGGTAAACAGTTATTTATTTACAGTTTGATCGCAATTTCCGTAGCCATGTTAGGTAATATTGTCGGTGAACCTTTATTTTCTTATGTTTACTATAAATTGATCTTAAACAATGCCGATAAAGCCGTCAGTTATTTAACGGTTGCCAAATGGATAACCACTACAACCAATGCCTTATTAACAATTATTATCGCTACACCATTATATACAGTTTTACAAAAAAGATTGTCATGGTCAAAAAAATAAGCAGAATATCTAAAAAGTTCTGTTTTTTTATAAAATATTTTTCAACTGACCGATATCATAAATTCTTGTTATACCATCATGATTCTCGCGCCCATCGTTTACCCACAGCCAAATAGGTTTTAAACCGGCCTTATAAGCGCCCAAAATATCATTATGATATGAATCACCGACATAAATCGCTTCATCCGGTTTTATATGCAAAAGTTCAACTGTCAAATGGAAGATTTCCGGATCAGGTTTTTGATACCCGACAGCATGAGATATAACAATTTGGGAAAAATAATCCCGAATACCGGAACTGTCAATCTTAGTATTTTGCCCGATTACTGTTCCGTTTGTTATGATCGCTAATTGATATTTATCTTTTAAATAATCCAAAGTAGATCTTGTTTGCGGAAATAAAGGCTCATATTTTCCAACATTACGCCACCACCAATTTTTGAAGTGTTTATCATCAACCTTATAACCATAACGTTCAGCGAATCGTTTAAATATTGCCTTTTTATCCCCGGCTCCGAATTCATCCCAAAGAATTAAATCCTGTATCATCGTTTCCTCTAAAACCTTGTCGATTTTTTCTTTTAAAACAAATTCTTGTAAATATTTTCGATAAGCCAAAGATGTTGCTTTACAGCGATCAGCCAAAGTACCGTCATAATCAAATATTACTGCTTTTATCATCTGTTTATCCCTTTCTGGTTAATTTTATTTTACTGATCGGTAATATAATCCTCTGGTAAAGTTTTTATTAAATACCTGTTTATCCTTGTAACAATCAATTATTTTTTCGACTTGCCTTTTATCTTCAATTGTAAAATACAGGATTTGATAATCCAAATTCCGATAATCATCTATTTTGTCTGCCAAATAAATAGGCGTACTGTTTAATAGTTCACTGTATTTTTGCATATAGCATCGTATTGGAAATTTTACATTCATTCTATCTACTATATAACCATTTTTATCGCATTCACTGCATTTTCTGCCATTTTTCAATGGACAATTGATTAACAACATTAAAGGCAAATAGCCGTAACTGATAATTCCGATATCGGCATCAGTCTTTATTTCAGCTATTTCTTTTAAGGAAAGCTCACAACTGGCAGTTATTTCATTAATTCCGAAGTCCTTTAAAGTTTCACAGCTTGTTCCATTAGCTACATTTAAATAATTGCCACCGATAATTTCCATATTATAGTCCAATGCTACAGAAATTGCTGCTAAATTATTACAATATGCTTTACAAACATTGTGTTTACGCATATATTCCATTCTTTGTCGAATATCTTTTTCATCTGTAAACCAACGCGGTATCTCCGCAATTATTTCTTTGTTAATTTCTTCTATATCCTGCCATAGCGGCACAATCAAACCGTCAACATCGTTGATATTTGCCGGCAATTGTTTCCAATCGGTTATACGAATATAGGTCTTTCGTAAACAATGTTCTTTTTCAATATTTATAATTTCCGTTTTAATCGTTTGATGTTCAATTGTATTTTCTCTCAATTCATTCATCTTTTCAACTGCCTGACGACGCAATTGATTGATCTGGCTGCGAGGAACAAATGCATTTTTATCGCATACACAGGCAAAATTGGCTAAATAATAGCCAGTATTGCCTAATTTTGATAATGAAGTTTTTAAGTCATTTTCGTTTGTTATTTTATCAGTTTTGCTTACAATATCACCATAAATTTCCATCTTATTTACACCGTCATCAGCCTGTAAATAAAGTTCTTTATCAACTTCAGCCTTAACAAAGAAATTCAAACCGATCTTATCTCTTTCCCAACGATAAAGCTGGTGTATTTTATTAAATGTTTCTTGAGATGATTGAACATCTTCCTCATTGCGTACTCCAAACATTTGTCGACCAAGTTGATGATTATAATATCCGTCTGTAAAACCGCTACGCGAAAAAACATCTTTCAACATTTTCATCTCATCATCATCGACTTTCAGCCCATCAACAGCTTGTCGACAACTATAAGTCGTGATAGCAACATATTCCGGTCTTTTCATTCGCCCTTCAATCTTTAAAGAACATATACCTATACTTCTTAATTCATCAATATAATTAAATAGTGAGCAATCTTTCAAAGACAAATCATGTCCTGTACCGCTTTTAACCTTAAAAGGCAAACGGCATGGTTGAGCACATAATCCGCGATTTCCGCTGCGGCTTCCCAACATTGCCGATAGCAGGCATTGCCCGGAAACTGACATACATAAAGCTCCGTGAACAAAATGTTCTACTTCAATATTTTCCTTTTTAGCTTCTGTACAGAAATCAATCAACTGTTGCTTGCTCATTTCTCTGCTGACAACAATCCGAGAAAATCCCATTTCTTTTAATAATTTTAAAGCCGATTTTTGATGAATGCTCATCTGCGTAGATCCATGAAGAGGTAAATCAGCATAATAATGGTGAATCAGTCTCGCCAATCCCAAATCCTGAACAATTATACCGTCAACATTTATGCGATATAGATAATCTATCAAATCCAACGCTTGTTGTAACTCATTCTGTTTAAGCATGATATTAACGGTAACATAAACTTTAACTGCCGATTTATGGCAATATTTGACTGCCTGAGCCAACTGTTCATCGGAAAAATTCTGCGCTTTTCTTCTGGCAGAAAAATTTTGTGCTCCCAAATAAACGGCATCCGCACCGCAGCGAACCGCTGCTGTTAAACTTTCCTGACTGCCAACAGGAGCTAATACTTCTATCTTATTCATACTAAAAATCTTTTTCTATGTCTCGGTGTAAGACAATTACTTTATGTTCCAAATCAGTTAAAGATACAGCCAATCTTTGAGCAAAAGCTACCGAACGGTGATGTCCGCTGGTACACCCTATGGCAATTACCAACTCATTCTTCCCTTCATCAAAATAAAATGGTAAGGAATAACGAATAAAATCCAAAATTTTTTCTAAAAACATATTAGTTTGTTCAAAGGCAAACACATAATCTTCAACACATTTTTCCAAACCGGTATGATTGCGTAATTCTTCAACATAAAACGGATTAGGCAAGCACCGAACATCAAAAATCAAATCGGCTTCATTGGGTAATCCATTCTTATAGCCGAAAGAAATTATTTTTATAGTCAATCCTTTATAATCTTTATCAGCAAAATTGTCGATTATCATTTTTCGCAATTTGGCATAGGTCAAATGAGTGGTATCGATAATTATATCAGCAGCATTTAATACATCTTTACATAATTTAAATTCCGCCTCGATAGCAGCTTCCAAAGAAGGATTGCTGTCGGATACCAAAGGATGAGTCCTGCGAGTATATTTATATCGATTCAATATTTCTTCTTTATCACAATAAAGAAACAACAGACGATATTCGGTATTACTCTGTTTTAGTTTAATTGTTTCTTTCAATAAATCTTCGTATTTATCTTTACTGCGAGAATCGATAATGATTGCTAATTTCTGTTTTATATTTAATTTGCTGGCTGCAACCAACAATGCCGGAGGTAAATTATCAATACAATAATAACCGATATCTTCCAAAATTTTATAAGTAGATGATTTCCCCGCACCTGACAAACCGGATATAATTAACAACTCCATAATACTCTCCTCTTATACATATAATTATAGCATTATATTTGTTTTTATTGTTTATTCGTTTATAATTATTATGTTTAAGGAGTAATATCTATATGACCGCAATATTATTTGATTTTAATGGCACAATGATTTTTGACACACCGATTGTTGAGCAATCATGGCAATCTTTTCTCCACAATCATCGCATAAACAAAACAATTGATGAAATCCGTCCATGGATTCACGGATTGGATCCATTAGATACCATAGAACATTTTTTCGGCACTATCTCAAAGGACGAGTGCCAACAATTAGTTGATGAAAAAGAAGAATTGTATCGCAATCTGTGCCTTCAGCATAAAAATGACTGTTATAAATTGGTTCCCGGATTGGAAGAATTCTTAAACCAATGTCAAAACAAAAACATAAAAATGACTATAGCTACCGCAGCGCCCCTAAAAAATGTTGAATTTTTCTTTTCCAGTTTGAGTTTGAATCGCTGGTTTAATTTTTCCGATGTTGTCTTTTGCGATGGCTCTTTTCCCGGAAAACCGGATCCGACAATTTATTTGTTGGCCGCTAAAAAGTTGGACACTAATATATCTGATTGTATCATTTTTGAAGATGCTGTAAGCGGCATTAAAGCAGCAGTCAGCAGTAAATGTAAATGCGTAATCGGCTTAACAAGTTTATTAAATGAAAGTCAAATAAAAGAGCTTCAGGCTAATTACGCCATTAACGATTATAAGGACACTAAATTTTTGTTTTCCCTGTTCAATTAAAATTATTCTTATTGATTAAAATTATAACTATATAGTATAATAATTGCAGTAAAAGTAGCACATGCATGCTGAACATTAATCTTAATTTCACACGCCTACTTTTTTATGGTTATTAGGAGTTTAAAAATGTTAATTGATTCAAAAAATATTTTGTTGGATCCCAATCCGATTTTGCATACCAAAGCACAGGAAGTCGATCTTCCTTTAAGTGAGCAAAACAAACAGATTCTTAATGATATGTTGCAATATGTTCGTAACAGCCAAGATGACGCTTTCTGCAAGGAGCATAATGTAAAAGCATCAGTAGGTATTGCTGCTCCGCAAATCGGAATAAGTAAAAAAATGTTAGCTATTTCCATCAGTTCTGAAGAAAAGAAAACAGAATTTGCCTTGGTTAATCCGAAGATAATTGCCAATTCTACGCAAAAATGCTGTTTGGAAAATGGAGAATCTTGCCTAAGTGTCGATCCTGATGTTGAAGGAATTGTATTGCGTTATTATAAAATAAAAGTTCAAGCTTATAATTTGATTAATGAAAGAGAAGAAATTATTTCTTTAAAAGGTTACCCGGCAATCGTAATGCAGCATGAAATAGATCATCTATACGGATTATTATATTTTGATCACATTAACAAAAAAAATCCGTGGTACATACCTGAAAATACAATTACTATCTAAAAGGAGATAAAAATGAATGAATTAAATAAATACAATACCAGAAAAATTTCCTCTTATTTACCTTCCGATACCCTTATTTTTGCTTTAGGGGGATTAGGAGAAGTCGGAAAAAATATGTATTGCATCCAATGCAACGATGAAATCATCATCATTGATTCCGGATTAATTTTCCCGGATGAAGATCTGCCGGGAGTTGATTATGTTATTCCCGACTTTACATACTTAATCAGAAATCAAAGCAAAATTAAAGCATTGCTGATTACTCACGGTCACGAAGACCATATCGGGGCTATACCTTACCTGTTAAGAGTTTGTTCTATTCCGGACATTTACGGCAGTAAATTCGCTATCGCTTTAATCCAAAAAAAATTGGATGAGCATCATCTGAACACCTCAACAACCCTGCATATTATTGATCATGAGTTCCGTTTCAATCTCGGAGAAAATTTTCACGTCGCTTGTTTTGATGTGATTCACTCGATACCTGATTCCTTAGGTTTTGCTATCCAAACACCTAACGGCTATGTTATGTCTACAGGCGATTTTAAATTTGATTTAACACCTATCGGAACCAATAATTGTGATTATCAATTAATTGCTTTTTTAGGACAAGTAGGTATTGATCTATTATTATCTGATTCAACGAATGCGGCAGTCAGCGGGTTTTCTATCAGTGAAAAGCAAGTTGCCAAGAGTATCAGTGAAATTATGGCCCGTACTAAAGGACGTTTGATAATCGCAACTTTCTCCAGCAATGTCCACAGAATACAACAAATCATCTCCGGTGCGATTTCTAACGGTCGAAAAGTCTGCATTATTGGACGCAGCATGGAAACAGTTGTAGATATTGGACGTCAATTGGGCCATATTAAAGCCAAGGAAGACGACTTTATCAGTCCTGATGATTTAGATAATTATCCGGGAAGTCAATTATGCATTTTATGTACCGGATCTCAGGGTGAACCTATGGCGGCTTTAAGTCGTATGGCCAATGGTTCACATCGTTATATAAAAATTATTCCCGGTGATACAGTTGTCTTTTCCAGCAATCCTATTCCGGGCAACGAAATCAGTGTCAATTCCACTGTCAACAGTCTTACCCGCTTAGGAGCAAATGTTCTGACAAATTCACTGTTGAACAACTTACATACAACCGGACATGCTTCTCAAGACGAGCAGAAATTAATGTTGCAATTAACTAAGCCGAAATTTTTCATGCCGATGCATGGAGAATATAAGATGTTGAAAATGCATGCCGATACGGCTGTGGAAACAGGAGTAAATCAAGAAAATATTTTCATTTGTTCTAACGGCAATGTTATCGTATTAAGAGATCATGAAGCTTACTTATGGGATCATAAAATACCTACAGATGATATTTACATCGATGGCAATGATTCCAGTGGTATTGCTACCGCGGTATTAAAAGACAGAAAGATTTTAGCTGATAACGGCTTAGTAGCAGTTATTGTTTCTATTGATTCTAGAACAAATTCTATATTATGCCGTCCTAACATCGTTTCCCGTGGCTTTGTTTTCATAAAGGAAGGACAGACTT
>JAUNFB010000071.1 GCA_030525245.1 Erysipelotrichia bacterium | reverse complement strand
CGAATATGTCAAAAATGTTATGAAACCGGCAAATATCGTTGCAGTTGTTCCACAGGAAGATAATAACAGTTTACTAATTGTTGTAGATGATAAGGACTTATCTGTTGCTATTGGTAAAAAAGGTATTAATGCCAGATTGGCATCTAAATTATTAGATAAGAAAATCGAAATCAAATCTGTCAGTGCTGTTGAAAAAGAAGGTATTGATTATCAGAACTTGATGATGGAATTCCAAGAAAAAGAAGAAGCAAAACTGCAGGAAGATAAATTGCGTCAAGAAAAAGAAGAAGAAGCTAAGCAACAAGAAGAAATAGCTAAGTTGCAAGAAGAATTACGCAAACAACAGGAAGCTGCCGAAGAAGTTTATGAACCGGAATTTAATAAAGATGCTTCTGGACGTTCTTATGACAGCTATGATGAAGTTGATTTTGTGGAAAACAATAGTAAAAATGTCGATAAGGATGAGGATGCTATTACTTTACAGGCAAAAGAACAAGCTGAAGAAAAGCAACAAATTCAACAACAGACTCTTGAAGAAACCAATAGTGAAGAAAGTAAAGAACCGACCAAACGTCGTAAAGCTAAACTTACCGTTAAAGCCAGTGATTATGTTTCTAAATACGAAGAACTTGCAGATGCTAAAAAAGTAGAAAAAGTTCAGACAACCAGAAGAAAGAAAAACAACTCTAAAGAAGATCAGGAAGAAAAAGAAATCAAAGAAAAGATTGAAGCATTGAAAAAGCAAGACTATGAAATCAAACCTGAGTATACGGAAGAGGAATTGGCTGAATTTGAAAATCCCGAAGAAGAACATTGGTATGATGATGACAATGTTGATTACGATGAATATGATGAATTCTATGATAAATAGGAGATTGTATGAAAAAAATACCTTTGCGCAAATGTGTTATTACCAATGAACGTTTGCCGAAAAAAGAATTGATACGTGTTGTCAGAACTCCGGAAAATAAAGTAGTAGTAGATTTGACAGGAAAAATTAACGGACACGGGGCTTATTTAAAAAAAGATATCGAAGTGTTCAAAACTGCTCGCAATAAAAAAACATTGGAACGTTATTTAGAATGTGAGATTGATGATACGGTATATGACCAATTAGAACAATTGTTATAAAAAATACAGAAAGGTGGTGCATGTTATGGCAAATAAAACTACACATAACAAAAAAAATAACAATACAAAGAAGAACTTTAGGGGGAATAATTCTTCCCCGAAAAAAACTTCAAAAACAGTAACGGATTGTACTTATAAGGAAGGCATCACTGTAAAAGAACTAGCCGAAAAAATTAATGTATCAGCATCAGATATCATCAAGTTCCTCTTTATGATGGGGAAAATGATTACACTTAATACTTCTATTGATGATGATACAATTGATCTTATCGCTATGCAATATAATGTAAATATTACTAAAGAAGAGGTAGCCGATACAAATTCTTTGGAAGATGATCAACCTGATGATCCGAAAGATATGCAACTTCGTGCTCCTATTGTAACGATAATGGGTCATGTTGACCATGGTAAAACAACTCTTCTGGATTTTATCAGAAAAACAAATGTTACCGAGCACGAATTTGGTGGTATAACCCAACATATCGGTGCTTATCAAACAGATGTAAATGGTCAGAAAGTAACTTTTTTGGATACTCCGGGACATGAAGCATTCACTGCGATGAGAGCCCGTGGAGCCAAAATGACCGATATTGTCGTTATAATTGTAGCAGCTGATGACGGAGTAATGCCTCAAACAAAAGAAGCCATTGACCATGCTAGAGCAGCTGAAGTGCCAATAATTATTGCCATTAATAAAATCGACAAGCATAACGCCAATATAGATAAGGTTTATAACGATTTAGCTGATTACGGAATCATTCCGGAAGAATGGGGCGGACAAACAATGTTCGCTAAAATCAGTGCAAAAAGTGGATTAGGCGTTCAAAATTTATTGGAAATGATTTTGTTGTTAGCTGAGGTATTGGAATTAAAAGCAAATCCAAATAAATTAGCTACCGGAACGGTTATTGAATCTAAATTGGATAAAGGAAGAGGTCCGGTTGCCACACTTTTAATCCAAAACGGTACTTTACATGCAGGTGATTGTTTGGTAGCTGGAAGTTCGTATTGTCGTGTCAGAAAAATAATTGATGATAAAGGACGTGAAATTAAAGCTGCTTATCCGAGTATGCCGGTAGAAATTGTTGGATTAAACAGTGTTCCAGAAGCCGGAGATCGTTTCAAGGTGTTTGATTCAGAAAAGAAAGCCAGACAAGTTGCGCAAAACAGAGAAGAAATTAAGATTGAAGCAGAGAGAAGAAATTCTAACGGCATGAGTTTTGATGATATAGCATATCAAATTCAGGAAGGCAATTTAAAAGAGATTAATATCATTGTTAAATCCGATGT
The DNA here is from genome assembly GCA_030525245.1 of Erysipelotrichia bacterium. Lineage (GTDB taxonomy): Bacteria > Bacillota_I > Bacilli_A > Erysipelotrichales > Erysipelotrichaceae > UBA1783. The sequence goes on along the minus strand of JAUNFB010000071.1, from coordinate 933 downwards.
TGCCGGTAGTGCTGAAGCTGTAAAATCTTCAATGGAGAAATTATCTAACGATGAAGTTAAAGTATCCGTAATTAGGGCAACAGCAGGCGCGATATCGGAATCGGATATCATGCTGGCAAGTGCTTCCAATGCTATTATCTATGGATTTAATGTTCGTCCTGATGCTAAAATAAAAAAATTAGCCGCTGAAAATAAAATTTCCATTCGTTTACATAATATTATTTATAAGGCTTTGGAAGAATTGGAAGCAATGATGAAAGGTATGCAAGCTCCTGTGTACCAGGAAGTGGTCTTAGGTCAAGCTACTGTCAGACAATTATTTAAAGTTTCAAAGATCGGAACAATTGCCGGCTGTATAGTTGATGACGGAATTATCAAGAATGGCTGTTCAGTTCGTTTGATAAGAGACGGAGTTGTTGTATATACCGGTAAATTGGGTTCTTTACAGAGATTCAAAGACAATGTAAAAGAAGTAAAGGCCGGTTATGAATGTGGATTAACTATCGAAAAATTCAATGATATCAAAGAAGGAGATATTATTGAAGGATTTGAAGATCAAGAGGTAAAGGAAGACAATAATGCAAATTAAAAAAGAAAGATTGCAGAGTATCATTAAAAAAGAAATTTCTCAAATAATATTTGAAGATGTCAAAGATCCAACAATCGGTTTTGTTACAGTAACCGATGTTGATTTAACCAATGATTATTCTATTGCTAAAGTGTATGTAAGTTTTCTGGATAAAATTGATATAAATGATTACAGATTAAAAAACTTGAATAAAGCAAAAGGCTTGATTAAAGCCAAACTTGCTCATAAGTTAACTATCAAAAAATGTCCGGAATTGATATTTGTACTTGATGATTCTTTACAAAAAGGAAACCATATTGAACAAGTTATCAAAGAATTAAAAAAAGATGAAGAAAACTGTCAGT
>JAUNFB010000070.1 GCA_030525245.1 Erysipelotrichia bacterium | reverse complement strand
GCGAAAATAGTTGGGCTTGCCCCCGCAAATATAGCTAGTTGCCGGTTCTTTTTTTATATGTTACAATATTTGTGCTGTATGCGTCCGTAGCTCAATTGAATAGAGCACTCGATTCCGATTCGAGCGGTTACGGGTTTGATTCCTGCCGGGCGCACCAATAAAAAGACAAACAGTCCTAGGGGCTGTTTTTATAAACTATGATTAAAAAGTCATCAAATAATATGGAGTCTAAAAAATTAATTTTTCTTGTTAGTTGAAAAATGCGTATTTACCTAACTTCTGGACAGAAATTTATTAATCAAATATCTATTGTTTGAAATGACGATTAATGATAGACTAATTAAGGGTGAGAATATGAAATATCTTTTATACTTTTCAACAGCTATGCTTATATCAGCTGTGCTGATTGTTCCTGTAAAAAAAATAGGTTTGAAATATAATTTGACGGCGAAAGAAAATCAAAGAACCGTTCATCATGGTAATATAGTTCGTATTGGAGGAGTTGCGATTTATCTTTCCTTTATGTTGACATCATTATTTGTTATTCACGAGACCAGAACATTCGATGGTTTGATTGCCGGTGCAACGATTATTTTCATTTTTGGACTTTTAGATGATATTTTTGATTTGAAACCTGTTATAAAATTGCTTGGACAATTTCTTGCCGCTACTGCCGCCATATTTATCGGCAGAATATATTTGACTGATATTCATTTGGTATTGGGAATTAAAATTGAATCGCAGATAATCAGTTATGCGATTACCTACTTATGGATGATGGGCGTAACCAATGCGATAAATTTAATTGACGGTTTGGATGGTTTGGCTGCCGGCTTTAGTATAATTGTGCTGTTAACTTTGTGCTTGTTGAGTACGTTATTGGGAAACAGTATGTTTATGATTCCTATTTGTTTGATTTTAGCGGGAGCGACTGCCGGTTTTCTTCTCTATAATTTCCATCCGGCAAGCATTTTTATGGGTGATTGCGGGTCACAGCTTTTAGGATTTGCGATTGCTTCGATTTCTTTGTATGGCTTCAGAAAAGCTACATTTATTACTTTAGGAATTCCTATTTTATTATTGTTTATACCAATATCGGATACTTTTTTGGCCATTATTCGTCGTAAACTTAAAGGTCAAAAAATAATGTCTCCGGATAAAGGTCATTTACATCACATGTTAATGAACAATATTCGCTTGGGACAGGTCGGAGCTGTAATTGTCATTTATATTATGACGGCTTTATTTGGTTTAACGGCTTATTTATGTATCGTAGATGTTAAAATCGGAATATTACTTTTACTTATATTGATTTTATTGTTTGATATATTTATTGAATACACGGGAATGATATCACCGAAATATCGTCCGATACTTAATTTATTGGATAAATTCAAAAAACTTTTTGAGGAAAATAATCAATAAATAAAAATTATTTAGGAGGATTGATTCTTCCTTTTCTATTTTATTAATAGAGAGGGAGATAAAATGACTTACTATAATATTACAAACTTATTAAAGGACAGTGATTGTACGGAAAGGAAGAAAGAAGAAGTAATTGAGGAATATTTAGCCGTAATGCGACAACAACTGCTGAAAATGGATAACAAACAGGTAAAGGAAGTTTTGTTGAGTGAATTAAACTTTCAAGAGCGTGGAAAGTTGATGAGTTGTCGCTATTATGATATGAATATTCGTGAAGGTGATATCTGTTATATTGATTTTGGTAAAGCTTATAACCAAGAAACAGGATATATGCATTTTGGTTTGGTTATAAAAATATTTAATTCGAAAGCATTGGTCATACCGATGACATCTAATCCGCAAGCGTTTATCATGGCTTACGATAAAAACTATAATCCTGACGGTATGACTCACTTGATGCGATTGGGAAAAGTGGAGGGATTAGTTAAATATTCGGTATTGTTTCTTAACGATGCGAAATTTATAAATACTGCCAGAATTATTGATATCAAGTCACATTTAAGCACCGAAGGAGAACTTTATCGAAAAGTCATCGCTCGATTCAGCAACATTATACAATTTTAGCTTGACTGTGCTAAAATAGTTTTATGAATTACAAATTGGATTTGGATAGAAACAAAAGGTATTTAGTCGGAGTTTCCGGTGGCAGCGATTCAATGATGTTGTTAAATTTATGTGTTACACAAGGTTATGATGTTTGTGTAGCACATGTCAACTATCAACATCGGCCTACCGCCAATCGTGATGAAAATATTGTTAGACAATACTGTTTGGAACATAATGTGCCGATTTATTGTTGTTACCCCTGTGGTGAAACGGGAAATTTTCAGAATTGGGCAAGGGAGGTTCGTTACAACTTCTATCAAAAGGTCTATGCCGAAAATGATTGCTCGGCACTTTTGTTGGGGCATCAAAGAAATGATTATTTGGAAAATTACTTAATGGCTAAGGAAAGAAGATCGCAAACATATTTTTACGGAATTCGCCGGGAAGCATTTCATCATCAGATGAGAATAATCCGACCGTTGTTGGATATAGGGAAAAATGATACGCAAATATATTGCCGGGGAAATAATGTTGTGTATGGTGATGATGAAAGCAATTTTACAGATGATTATCAACGCAATCGCATTCGGCATCATTTAGTGGAAACTGCAGATGAAGAGCAGATTGCTTCCTGGTTAAAAGAAGCAGCTGATTTAAATAAAGAAATTGCGGAGAAATTAACAGACTATCAAAGGAGATATGATTTTTCTGAACCGATTGAAATCAGCCAATTAAAAAATGAAGAAGATAAAAAATTATTTATGCGTTATTATCTTAATCATTTTTTGCCGCATAAGACTTTCTCTGCCGGACTTGTTGATGAATTGGTTAAGGTTGCTGCTACGACCAGCAAAAATGTTCACTTTGAAATAGAAAACTATTTGTTTATTAGTGAATATGGACATTTTTATATGCACCCAAAACCTGCTACATATGCATATCGTTTGGAAAAACCGGAATTTTTTTCAACAACATATTTTACAATAAGCAATAAAGGTGACAAAATACAGCAATTAACAATTAATGAAGATGATTGGCCGATAACCATTCGTAATTACAAGCCCGGAGATAAGATTGAAATGCGTTACGGTGTTAAAAAGGTAAATCGTTACTTCATTGATAATAAAATACCTTATTGGCAGAGGATTATTTGGCCGGTGGTAGAAAATAATAAAGGAAAAATCATATTTGTTTCCGCAATTGGTTGTGATAAATATCATTTTTCTATTAAACCTGATTTATTTGTGCTAAAATAACTATATTGCATTCAGAGAGGTAATACTTATGCATAAGGATTGTAAAAAGATTTTATTTAGTGAAGAACAAATTA
>JAUNFB010000035.1 GCA_030525245.1 Erysipelotrichia bacterium | reverse complement strand
GATAAAATTAGGATTCCATTCAACGATATCAATGTTTTCATGGGCTGCGGAATTATTTTTTTGAGTGATTTCTTCAATAACATTAACAACTCTGTTACCGCGCGGTCCGATGCAAGCACCTATTGCATCAACATTGGGATTTTTAGAATAAACCGCCATCTTTGTTCTTTCATTGGCTTCTCTGGCAATTGCCTTAATTTCTACTGTTCCGTCATATATTTCCGGTACAGATACTTCAAAAAGTCGTTTAACCAATATAGGTGTTGATCTGGAAACATGAACTTGTGAACTTTTTGATTCTTTTTTCACTTCACTGATAATGACTTTTAATCTTTGACCGTCAGTATATTTTTCATAAGGAATTTGATCATTTTTGGACATTATTGCCAATGTCTTTCCTAAGTTAACCAAAACAAATTTATCCTCAACAGTTTCTACTGTTCCGGTAACCATATCATTAACCTTGTCAATATACTCATCATAAATAACCTGTTTGGTAGCTTCTTTAATTTTTTGCAGCATGACATTCTTAACCAATGTTACTTCTGCTCTGCCAAATTCATTAATAGACACTTCCTCTTCAATTGTTTCTCCGATTTTAGCGTTTGGATTTTTTTCCTGAGCATCTTCTAAAGCAATTTCAATTTCATCATCATCAACTTCATCAACAACAGTTTTTACTTGATAAATGTGCACATTATCATTGTTATCAATATCAATTCTTACAATTGCATCCGGACAACTGACATGTTTTCTAAAAGCTTTCTCGATTCCTTCCTTCAAAGCATTAAAGATAACCTCATTAGAAATCATTCTTTCATCTTCTATTGCGCCCATTGCCGTAACTAAATCTTTAAATTTCATAATTATCCCTTCTTAAAACTTAACAGCCAAACGAATTAATTTGATATTAGCATAATCAATTGTGGCATGTTTTTTAACACCTTTTAATAAATAATCAATCTTTATTTGATTATTCGCAAACTCTGTCAAATATCCTTCGAAACTATCCATTCCATTTTGCGGATTGTATAATTCAACATGAACATAATCATTAATATGTTGTTTAACTTCTTCGACAGAATATAATTGTTTTTCAATTCCAAAAGAACAAACATCTAACATATATTGTGTATTGTCATCATCATACTGATCAAGAACTTTAGAAATTTGATTACTTATTTTTTCACAAGTATCTAAATCCATTGTGCCGTCAGATTTTTCCAAAGAAATTTGCAAAATCATTTGTCCTTGTTTTAGTATGTCAATATGATATTTGGCAATATTGTTTTCTTTTAAAACCGGTTTAATTAGCTCATCTACTCTCTGAATACTTAACATTCTACCTCCAAGCAATAATTAAGGAGCGATAAACACCGCTCCTAAGTAATTATTATTTTAAAGCATTCGAATTGTAAATGCAATAGATTTACTTCATTTTCCGCACAAATTAATGGCCAAATCCGGATAGTTAGTAATAATCGCATTAATATTTAATTTTAAAGCTGCTTGAATATACTTTTCTTCGTTTATTGTCCATGCATTGATTTTTAAACCATGTATGATTGCTTCATGATAATATCTTTCATTTAATAAAAAATAAAAGGCAGGATGTAAATTTTTAACATTATATTTAACGGCATAATCGGCAATGTCAATAATGCCATCGGTATGTAGAAAACCACAGTCGGCTTGCGGATTTAATTTGAGAATATTTAAAATTGTATAATGATTAAAACTGGAATAGACAATTCTATCTTCCATTGCATATTTTTTGACCAATTCTATCGTCTTTTCTTCAATTGTTGGATAGTCAAATATGCCTGTTTTAAGCTCAATATTGATTATCATATTTGTCGGTTTGACTTGTTTTAAAACTTCTTCCAATGTCGGAATATGACAAAAAGAATATTTTTCATTTTTGTTATTAAAATTAAATGTTTTGAGTTCCGATAATGTGTAATCTTTGATAAAGCCTTTATGATCTGATGTGCGATCAATCGTTTCATCATGACAAACAACAACTTGTCCGTCTTTACTCAATTGAACATCTAACTCAATACCATCAGCATGCATTTTATCTGCCAATTCATAAGCTTCTAAAGTATTCTCCGGAGCATATCCGCTGGCTCCGCGATGAGCCCATATATATGTCATAACTTACACCTCCTAAAATAATGACAATTGATTTTCCTCATTTAATTCTTTTAATATGCCTATTCTGTCCATAAAACCAAGCTGTGTATTATTAACCCCGGTTCTCTTTAACAAGTCTTCCTTAGAAATAAATGGTTGTTTATTTCTCTGCTCGACTATAGAATTAGCAACTGCTTCTCCTAAACCGTCAATACTAGTAAATGACGGCAATATTCCGTATTTGTCATCCGGATCAACAATAAAATGTGTTGCCTGAGATTTCTCTAAAGAAATATTATTAAAATGATATCCCCTTAAATGCATTTCCAAAGCTATCTCCAATACCGGTTCTAAATCTTCTTCTTTTTTAGATACTTTTTTATCAAAGCTCTGCATTCTGTCCTGAATATCTTTTAATCGTGAATAGATAGCATCAGTTCCAGCTAACATTGTTTCAATATCGTAGGCATCACAGCGGCAAGAAAAATATACTGCATAATATACAGCCGGTTGATGAACTTTATACCATCCCACTCTGACCGCATTCATCGCATAAGCAACGGCATGAGCCTTAGGAAACATATATTTAATTAGTTGACAAGAATTAATATACCAATCAGGAACATTATGCTTATGCATTTCGTCAATCCATTCAGCCGTTAATCCTTTGCCTTTTCTGACTTTTTCCATAATTTGGAAGGACATTTTTTTATCCATACCTTTAGCAATTAAATATCCCATGATGTCATCACGGCAAGATATAACTTCTGAGATAGTACATGCACCGTTATCTATCAAAACTTCGGCATTATTTGCCCAAACATCGGTACCGTGAGTCAGACCTTCGAAGGCTACCAAATCGTTAAATGTAGATGGCTTAGCTTTATTTAATATTCTTCTGTTATTGTGAGTACCGAATTCCGGCAATCCGGCAGCACCATTTAATTCATGATAATAGCCCTTAGGATCATTTATTTTCAATGCTTTAGTGCTATAGAATAACGAATAGACTTCCGGATCACTCATCGGCACATCTTTGTAATGAAAACCGCTGAATTGTGATAACAAACGAATCGAAGTCGGATCAACATGTCCTAAAATATCTAATTTCAAAATATTATCGTGTAAGTCCGAAAAAGCAAAATGGGTTGTCAACCAATCACTGAACGGATCATTTGCCGGATATTGGATAGGCGTAAAATCGTGAACTTCATTTTCTCTCGGAATAACAACTATACCACCGGGATGCTGTCCGGTAGTTCGTTTAACACCTTCACATAATTTAGATAATACTTCTTCAAATGATTTAGAAAAATTATCGCGATTAACTTCTTCGCAATAATTTCGAACATAACCAAAAGCAGTTTTTTGGGCAACCGTTCCGATTGTTCCTGCCCGATAAGAATATTTTTCTCCGAATATTTCTTTAATTTGTTGCATTGCTTTTCCTTGATATTCAGCTGAAAAGTTCAAATCAATATCCGGTACTTTGTCGCCGTTAAAACCTAAAAATGTTTCAAATGGAATATTATGACCGTTTCTGATCATATCTGTTTGACAATTTGGACACTTCTTGGGCGGTAAATCAAAGCCATTGGAATATTCATTATTTTCAAAGAATTCCGAATGATGGCATTTTGGGCACACATAATGTGGCACTAAAGGATTAACTTCTGTAATATTAGCCATCGTAGCAATAAAACTGCTTCCGACAGATCCTCTTGATCCGACAGGATAGCCATCAGCATCTGATTGCTTAACCAAAAGATAAGCAATGTAGTATTGCACACTAAATCCGTTTTTTATTACATTGTTTAATTCTTTCTCTATTCTTTGTTGAACAATTTCCGGTAACGGATCTCCGTAGATACGATGTGCAGTACGATATATTTCTTCACTTAAAATATTTTCACAGCCCTCAATTTTCGGGGTATGCAATTCTTGAGCAATCGGATATTCCTTTTCTATTAAATCGGCGATATAATTCGTATTATCAATAACAAACTCTTCCTCGCGTTTTGTCCAAGCAAATTTTTCCAACAATTCTTTAGTTGTCATCAAGTGGCCTTTCGGGGAAATAAAATTTTTCCTCTTTTCTTTATTATAGGGATAAAGAGGATGATGCAAACCACCGATTCTTTTTCCCATTATATAAATGTCACGAGCAATATTTTGATAAGGATAAGTATAATATGTATTAGCTGAGGCTACAATCTTTTTATTTAGTTTATCAGCTGTTTTGATAATATCATTTAAAACGTTTTTAATTCTGTTTTCATCAACTGATGTTCCTGCTTCTATTAAATTAGCATAATTATCTAAAGGCTCCAATTCAATATAATCATAAAATTCCATACATTTTTCCAAATCGCTCATACTTCTGTTTAAAGCAATTTCAAACAATTGCGAATATTGGTCACAACTGCCCACCAAAATGTGTTGGCGCCTTTTATTTATTTCACTTTTTAATATTCTTGGCTCTGCTACTATCTCCTTATCAATCTTTTTAGCGTTCTCCTTCGCAAAATAATTTAAATATTTAGTGTGGCTCAAAGAAACAATCTCATAAATGTGCTTAATTCCTTGAGCATTTTTAGCCAATAATGTAGCACTATATGTGCGTCCTTTTTTGAAAACATCCGCACTTTGGTTAGACTGTAATTGATTAAATGTTATATTTTCCCAATCAGGAATTGTCGGTAACATTTTAACTAAAACATTTGCCAATACTTCGGCATCATAATCACCCCTATGTGCGGTATCCTCATCATATTGCACATTAAACTGTTTAGCAATCATTCCCAATCGATAATACTTTCTGTTTTTTATAATCGAGCGAGCCAAATTTAAAGTATCTAAACAGATATTTTTTAAAGGTTTTCTGCCAATAGAAATTAATTTGTCATTTAAAAAATTAAAGTCAAAATCAGCATTGTGGGCGACAATTACTCTATCACCGATAAAATCCAGGATTTTATCGATTGCCTGCTCAAAAGGTAAAGCATTTTTAACCATTTCATTAGTGATATTGGTTTTATCAGCTATGAACGGCGGTATTTCAATCGGTGGTTTGACAAAAAGTTGCAATTTCTTTTCTGTAACTGTATTGTGAGAAACAATAACTCCGCCAAATTCAATTATATAATCATATTTGGTTGACAAACCTGTTGTTTCCAAGTCCAAAACGCAATATTCCTGTTCTTTTATCAAATCATCGGTCGGATTATAAACAATATTTAAACAATCATCTACAACTTTGACATCTATTCCGTAAATAATTTTAAAATCACTCTCTTTATCTTTACGTTCAAGAGCCAAATGAGCTTGCTGAGCTAATGGATAAGCCTGTACAACACTTGTATCGGTAATTGCTAAAGCTCTTTGTCCAAAATTATAAGCCTGTTTAACCAATTCTTCTGTTTCACTGACACCATCATATTCACTGCGATTGGTATGGCAATGTAACTCGATATGTTTTTTTCCTTGATAATCATCTTTGAGAATAAAAGGATCATCTTTTAATTGTTCAATTTTGTCTAAAACAAAAGTATTACTGTTATCATAACTGTCATATTTAACACAACCATATATTTTAACCGTCATCTTTTCAGATACTTCCAATGAAGTATCTTCTGGCATTGTATCGGTTTTAAACCTTTTGATACTTATCGCATCTAAAAAATCAGAAACAACAAAGGTCTCTATTTCAAACGGTTTACCGTCTTTCTTTCTTTTGCCACTGCGGGTTTCAACAGAAAACACTTTTCCGACACAGCATACTTTATTATCACTAGCAGTCAATTTATCCATAGTAACAAAAGCATAATCATTTTCATCAGTAAATTTACTGCGGTAAGAACTTTTTGGACGATAATCCGAAGTGTCCTTATTCTTTTGATAGATTATTTTTTCGTTTTTCTTATCTTCTTGATAGACTTTACAATGTATTTTTTGATTGATGCCCAAACTGTTAAACAGCTCATTAATCTTGCTTAAGTGTGTTTTGTCAACATCTAAATAAATAATATCATCTTTGATAATCGGAATAGTTGATATTGAGCATTTGTTCAAACGATTATAATAATCTAGGTATTCGATCAATAAAGAGTTGTTTATCTTATCTTTGGTAATTGTATAACACAATTTAACCGGTAATCCCAAATATTTTTCAAATTTATTATTTATTTCTTCCAGTTGCTCACTTTTCAGATAGTGTGGAATTAATATCTTGATGCTGACATAATTTTTATCTTTATGATATTGCGGACGCATTAAAGTCGCTTCCTTTAAGGCTTCAGCGGTTTCTTTTTCCAAATTGATCAATTGTAAAACATTATTAAAGTACATCATTTAACCAACTTTCCCAACGCTTCTTTAGCGGCTAATTGTTCTGCCTTTTTCTTACTGTGCTCTAATCCTGTACCCAATAAAACTTCATCCAAATAAACGCCCATTTCAAATGTCGGATCATTTGATGGTCCTTTTTCGGAAAGTAAAGCATATTTGAGAACCTTACGACTGTCGGCTTGAACATATTCCTGCAATTTGGTCTTATAATCAATAATTCCCGTTAATTCTGGATGATCAACTATATCAATGGTATCGGTTAAAATTTTATTAACGGCTTCCATTCCGCAATCTAAATATACGGCACCGATAAAAGACTCAAAAATATCTGCTAATAAAGAATTGCGATTTCTTGCTCCGGCTTTTTCTTCACCGATGCCTAATTTTATGTACTGTCCTAAATTCAATTTACGATTAAAATCAGCTAATGACTTCTCACAAACCAATTGAGCACGCATCGTGGTCATCTGCCCTTCGGCAATTTGCGGTTGATGCTTAAAAAGTTTCTCTGAAACCCAAATCTCCACAACAGCATCACCCATAAATTCCAATCTTTCATAACACTGATTAAGAGAATTGGTTTCATTTAAATAAGAAGCGTGTGTAAATGCATCTTCCATCAGAGATTTATTTTTAATTTCTATAGCGTATTTTTCTTTTAACCAACGATATACAGTCATATCATTTCCTCCGTTTCAATTATACTATTTTTTACAATCATTATCCTTATTTTCTAAATATTTTTTTATCAGAGGATAATCATCTAGATGATTCATCAATTCATCACTATCCTGTTTACTTAATTCCAACAAATCGGCATCATTAATTACATTTCCCAACATAAATACCGGTAAGCCTGATTGTCTTACTCCTAAAATATCGCCAGGACCTCTTAATTTTAAATCATAATAAGAGATTTTAAAGCCGTCGTCATTATTGACAATGATATTTAACTTATCAATTGTTTGTTCATCCAAACTGCCCGTAAGCAAATAACAATATCCTTCTTTTTGTCCGCGTCCGACACGACCACGCAATTGATGTAATTGAGCCAATCCGAATCTGTTGGCATCATAAATAATCATGATATTAGCATTTTTAACATCAATTCCGACTTCAATAATAGTCGTACATACCAGTATATCGATATCACCGGCCGCAAATTTTTCTTGAACATTCATTTTCTGTGCGCTGTCCATTTGACCGTGTAATAATCCGACATTGTATCTTCCGGAAAAATATTTTTTCAACTTTTCATATGTTTCCGTTACATTTCGAGTTAATTCATCACCTTTATCAACTAAAGGACAAACAACATACATTTGATTTTTCTGAGCCAATAAATTTTCTATTTCATCTATTTTATGAAAGAAACCATTTTCTTTGATTAAAAAAGTATGAATTTTCTTATGCGGATTAGCTGATGAAGTTATGGTAGAAACATCCAGATCACCATATAAAGAAGCAGCTAAGGTGCGCGGAATAGGTGTAGCCGACATCAACAAAATATCACAATAAGGACCCTTTTTAGACAAAGCTGCTCTTTGCAGTACACCGAATCGATGCTGCTCATCGGTAATTACCAAACCCAATTTAGGAAAAGTTACTTCTTCTTGAAACAAAGAATGCGTACCGATTATTAATTGAGCTTGACCACTGTTGATTTTATTCAAATTTTCTTTTCTTTCCGCACTGTTTTGGCCGGAATATAATACAGCTGTTTCAACAGAAAAACCGGAAAAAACTTCTCGTAAATTCTGATAATGCTGTTTTGCTAATATTTCTGTCGGAGCCATCATTGCAGCTTGCATCCCACTTAAAGAAACAGCATACATCGCAATAAAAGCAATTATTGTTTTGCCACAGCCTACATCTCCCTGTAATAAGCGTTGCATTTGCTTATCCGCTGATAAATCATTTAATATTTCTTGTAAAACAATATGCTGTTGCTCAGTTAAGGTAAAAGGTAATGATTTAATCAACATATTTAGTTGAGTAGAAGAAAATTTCTTGCAATACAGTTGGTTAATTTCCGTATTCTCTTTTTTGCGGTAATTCATTAAAAGATTAAATTGCAGAAATTCCGTATATTTTAATGTGTTAATTGCTTTAACCAACTCATTATCATTTGTAGGACGATGAATATATTTTAATGCTGTATATTCATCATAATAATCATATTTAATTCTTAAATATTCGGGAACAAAATCATCTATTTTTTCTCTATAAGTTTCCAGAATCTGTTCGATTAGTTCACTGAAGTATTTATCGGTTAATAAGCCCTTAAGGATATAGACGGGTTTGATTCCTATCTGTTCTGACAAAGGTATCTTATTAATCTTTGTGGCTAATATCTTTTGCTTGCCTTGATATTTTCCGATGACTGTTATCTTATCGGCTATTTTATAGCGTATCAGCCATGGTTGATTAAAAGCTGTTATATGAAATAAATCATTTTCGGCTTGAATATCAAAATTTAATACCGATTTATTATTAGCGAAATAAGCTATTTTCACCTTAGAAAAAATTACTCCTTCTATGATTATCTGCGTATTATCTTGCCAATTTCGCGGATCGATATATTCTAATTTTTCATATCTTGCCGGATAATATGTCAATATATCTCTGACTGAATACAGATTTAATTTTTCTAACGCTTCTTTTTTTTTGGGAGTAATTTTAATATTCATATTTTATTCCAAACCGATTATAAATTGATAAAGTTCTTGCTTTCCGTCAATTATTTCCCCTTCTATATCAAACGAAGAAACAGTATAGTTCAATAACTCCTGAGCTTTTTCCTGTGAAACAGAATTACCGTAAATAATTGTAATATAACTCTTATCTTCATCACAAATACTGTCGATAAGTTTTCGAGCCGTTAAATCCAAATCTTGTCCACTGACAATAATGTCTTTTTCCACTATGCCCATATAATCATCTTTCTTTATTTGTAATTTATTATAAACAGTATCCTTGATTGCAGTTGTTATTGAAGCAGAAATAATATTTTCGATAGCATCTTGCATATTAGTTAAGTTGTTTTGCAAATCATCTTCACTGTTAAAATTAATACAAGCAGCCAATCCTTGCGGAATACTCTTGGTCTCCAATACAATAATATTTTTATCTTCTACCATATCCTTTGCCTGCTTGGCAGCTAAAATAATATTGGAATTGTTTGGCAATATTATGATATTTTCCGCATTAATTTTATCAATCAAGTTTACAAAGTCTTGAGTTGCCGGATTCATTGTTTGACCGCCATTAATTATATATTGAACTCCATACTTATTAAATTGTTGTTTAATACCTTCACCGTTGCAGACAGTAATAATCGCATATTTTTGTTTTTCAACTTTTTCTTCACTGAAGTCTAAAACTTCTTCAACCTTTTGATTTAAATCCTGAATCTTAATAAAAGGCATATTGCCAAATCTTTGCGCAATATTAACTATATCTCCTGGATTTTTAGTATGTACATGCAATAATAATTGTCCATCATTTCTTTTAATCTTTATTTCGTTACAATTACGACCCAAAGATTTATTTAGTCTGTCAGCATTAAATTCTTTCTTGTAAAAATCATCCAAATCGACAGCAATTTCTACGCAATAACCATCCGATATTTGACTGATATTTTCTTTTTTAGCCAATTGAATAGGTTGACCTTTTAAATAAGCATGCATGCCTTTTAATATGCACATATAACCGCTACCGCCGGAATCAACAACTCCGACTTCTTTCAATACCGGTAATAAATCAGGCGTTTTGTTTAATGATTGATCGCCTTGTTCAACAATATATTGGAAAAAATCTTCGAAATTACAATCATTATTATTCTTATAAAAGTTTTCACCGGCTTCCGCAACTTCTCTGGCAACCGTCAAAATTGTCCCTTCAACCGGACGCATTACGGCTTTATAGGCTACTTTAGCTCCATTAGTAAGTGCAGCGGAAAATTGCTCGATATTAATATTTTGCAAACCGGCAATTGAATTCGCAAACCCCTTAAATATTTGTGATAATATAACTCCGGAATTGCCTCGAGCACCCATTAACATTCTTTTGCTTAAATATTTAGCGGTATCCCCGATATAATCATTCAAATAAGTTTTAGTATCGTTAACTCCCGATACAAAAGTCATTTTCATATTTGTTCCCGTATCACCATCAGGCACAGGAAAAACATTTAGTTTATCAATCTCTTCATAATTATTTTCTAAATTATTTGCAGCGGAAATTAACATTTCCTTGAAGGTAATGCAATCTAAAACTTTCATACAAATCTCCTACTCAATTACTTTTACACCTTGAACAAAAACATTTATGGCAGCGAAATCAATATCCAAAGCATTTTCTAATTCATATTTAACTTTCTTTTGGACTTCGCTGACAACTTCTATTACTTTAACTCCGTAACAAATAATGATGTAAATATCTAATTCGATACCTTTTTCGGTTTGTCTGACAACAACACCGCGAGAATAATTATCCTGTTTCAGCAACACAGCTATTCCGTCGTGGAAAAATTGCTTAGAAGCCATTCCAACGACTCCATAACATTCACTGACTGCTGCACCTGTAAGTGAAGCAATCGCTCCGATAGTAACATTTATGTCACCCAAATTGGTGGTTTTCTTCATTGTCATAACTATTCCTCCTTATTTTCCGATTTGTACTTTTCTAATTCTTCACAACTGGTTTTCAATGCTTTATTGTACTCTTCCATAATTAAAATACATTTATTATTTTCGCTACGGTCGTTAGCAATTATCTGCAAATAGTTTTTCACATAGGGTATTCCCTCAAGTGAACTGTAAATATAATTGCCTTCGTCCATCACTAATTTTACCATGTTGCTGTCATAAGTAAAAGATAAATTATGTACTTCACTTATCCTGTAAAGGATATCATTATCCAATTGAGCAAATTTAGAGGCAATTATCAATGCTTTTTCTTTATCGATATTTACAAAATAAGGAAGAAGATAGTAATTATTTACATATGTTGTTTGAAAAGGAATATAATTTCCGTCAGATGTAATCAATTGTATACCGGCATCGTCTTGTTGCCAACCGATAATTTTTTTCTCTTTCACCTGCACACTGATACACTGATGAGCATGAATTTCTATGACAATATCATCAATTATTTCTTCATTTTTCAATTTATTCTTTTGCTTGTTAATCAATGCTTTTATCACAGGATCGGATGTACTTATATCTAAACAATTCAATATATATTCGTCAGTGAGAAAAGTATTACCGCTAACTTTAATATTATTTATTTTCGCAAAGGCTACAAAATAAAATGTTACGGCTAAAGTTAAAAAGAAAACAACGGTAATCAACTTACCTAATTTACTTAATCTTCTTTTTTTCTTTTTTGGAATATCTCGCTCAATAAATACTGTTGATTTTACTTTTTCCAATTGAATTTCTCCACTTCCATAATCATGTTTATATCGTATTTGTCTTTAACCTTATCTTTTATTTCTTCAGCCAAATCTAATATGTCTTGAGCAGTTGCATTGTCGAAATTAATAATAAAATTAGAATGTTTTTCACTAACCTGAGCTCCGCCGATTCGTTTGCCTCGATAGCCTATTTCATCAATTAACTTCCAGGCAAATACATCTTGACAGTTTCGAAAAGTTGAACCGGCACTGGGATATTCCAAAGGTTGACTCTGCAATCTTCTCTCTTGACGATTTTTCATCAATTCAGCGATTTTTTCCTTATCACCTAATTCCAATTTTAATTTAGCACTAATGATGATCCAATCGGGATTAGTTTGAAATACTGAATGCCGATAAGCAAAATCACACTGCTCATTTTTAAAGCAAACCAGTTTATCGCCGATCAAAACTTCCACCTCTTCAACTATCTGGCTCATATCAGATTTATATGCACCGGCATTCATATAAATACAACCTGCTAAGGTTCCGGGAATACCGCTGGCAAACTCCAAACCGCTTAGAGATTTTTGCATTGCTTGATAAGCTAAAGAAATGATTGAACAACCGGCTTGAGCATAAAGAATATCATTATCAAATCTGAATTTGTTCATTGTACGATTTAATTTTATAATGAATCCGTCATACTCGTCATCGGAACACAAAATGTTTGATCCGTTACCTAGCACTTTATAATCATAGCCGTTTTTCTTTAATATTTGAATAATCGATATTAAGGAAAAACTGTCATAAGGATAAATTACATATTTAGCAATTCCACCAACCTTAAAAGTTGTTAAGTTTTTAAAAGATACATCCGTTTGGATATGGCCGTACGGTGTTAATAACTCGGTGACATCCGCCATTATTTTTTACCTACCAATCTTTTTATCAAGTCAATCATATCATAAGCAGCTTGCGGATGAGCCATCTTCTTTGCTGCCAAGGACATTTCATGTAATTTCTGTTGATCATTCATCAGATTATCGATTAAAGAAACCGTATTTTCAACACTTAAATCTTTTTCTTCTAAAAGATGTGCTGCCCCAGCATCAAACATGGCCTTTGCATTATAGTATTGATGATTATTGGTTACAAAAGGTGACGGTATTATAATTGTCGGAATACCTAAAGCCATATATTCACAAGCACTAGTAGCCCCACCACGAGAAATAACTAAACTGCAATTACCGGCAATATTAAATTGATCGATATAATCGACTACTTTTACATTGTTGCTGTCTTTAAAATTATCTTTCATATATTGATAATTGTTTTTGCCGCTTACATATAAAACATTATAATCTTTGCCTTTTAGCTGCTCTAAAATCGTTAACATTTTGCTGCTGACAGAAGCCGAGCCTAATGATCCCATCACAATTAATATTGTTTTTTTGCTGCAATCTAAACCATACTGTTCAAAAATATATTCATTCTTAACAAAATCCATTGCCGAACTTTCTCTTGGATTTCCTAAAAGTTCAACTTTGTTTTTAGGAAAATAATTGCCGGCACTGTCATAACATATGACAACTTTATTAACAAAATGGCTTAATGTACGATTAGCTAATCCCGGTAAAGAATTTTGTTCATGAATAACAGTTTTAATTTTCAACTTTACTGCTGCCATAATTACCGGAACTGTTACATATCCGCCAAAACCGATAACAATATCCGGTTTAAAATCTTTTAACAGTTCACAGCACTCCTTATAAGCTTTATACAATGTATTCACTGCCTGTAATTTGTGTTTATTGGAATTAAATTTTGCAGCTTTAATACCGATAAAGCGATATCCCAATTTAGGTATTTCCTGTGCTTCCATCCTGTCACAATTACCTATAAACACTATCTCGTTGTTTTTATCATCACTAATTAATTTATCAGCTAATGCCGTAGCGGGATAAATGTGTCCGCCGGTACCGCCTGTCGCAATAACAATCTTCATAAAAAAATCACCTCAAATATTATAGCACAGTCTAATTTATTCATAAATATTTTCCAATCAAGCTATAATTTTAGACCAGTATACCGTTACAATGATCCAACTCTGCTTGTGTCAAGTAAAAAACAAAAAATATTTTGACAATAACTGGTAAAGCCCTTTTATTTTAATGCCACAAATTAAAATTTTTTCAAGATTTGTGGCATTTATCATAAATTTCTTTTTGTTCCTTGTCAAAAGAAGCCATCTGGAATATATTCCAAACGGCTTCTTTCACTTTTACACCCTCCACTTACAGGTATGCCTCACCTTTTATTATATTATATCACAACTCCACAGCAATGATCGATCTCATGTTGAATTATCTGAGCGGTAAATCCCTTAAAATTTTTAACCCTTGATTCAAACTTTTCGTTTTGATAACGAACTTTTATTTTGTTATAACGAACAACAGAGTTGACTTCGCAATGACAAAGACATCCCTCCTCCGTAATGTATTTATCACTTTTGGAAATAATTTCCGGATTATACATCATAAAATATTTACCGCCGTCATCAAAAACTATAATGCGTTTGTTTACACCAATCATATTAGCCGCCATACCGACACATTTATCCTGATGATGTTTTAATGTATCTAACAAATCTACGGCTGTATTTATGTCATTAACATCGGCTTCAACACTTTTTTGACTGAGAAAAAAACGATCGTGAATTATTTCTTTAACCATATTACTCCATTTCGGCGTTTTTTAATTCAAAATAGAAAGTTGATCCTTTTCCCTTTTGCGATATAACGCCATATTCTGCATGATGTGATTCTAATATTGCCTTGTTTATTGCCAAACCTAATCCCGTTCCGGATTTACTGCGCTGATAAGATTTGTCAATTTTAAAATATCTTTCCCAAATATTCGGTAAATCTTCTTTACTGATACCCGTTCCGTGATCAATAACTTCTATCCGTACTTTTTCTTTATTTAACATAAAAGCCTTGACTATAATTTTTTTGTCATCACCATAATGTTTCAACGCATTGGATAAAAAATTATTCATCACTTCATTAATTCGTTTACTGTCTCCGCAAACAACCAATTCCGGTTCACATTCCATAATCAATTGAACATTTTCCGCCATGCATAAAGGCCTAAAATGGCTGACAACTTCATTGATTAATCCGCTTAAATCAAACGATTGGATGTTAACAGAAACAGCACCGGCTTGTAATCGCGATAAATTCAACAAATCTTTAACCAAATTATTCAAAGAATCGGTTTCCGCAATAATTATATCCAAATGCTCATTCCGTTTTTTCTTGTTGTCACCGGAAATATCCTTGATCATTTCGGCATAAGCTTTAATCATTGTCAATGGTGTCTTTAAATCATGAGAAACATTAGCAATCAATTCCTTGCGAATAAGTTCGACTTTTTTTATTTCTTCTGCTGCCACTTCGATTGTTTCTGCCAATTCTTTTACTTCATTTACTTCAAAATTATCAAAATGTACATCATAATTACCATAAGATAATTTTTTTGCTTCTTGTTTAACTTGCAAAATCGGTCCGTTGATAAAATTACTGAAGAGGACAGAAATAATCAGAGATAAACCTAATACCAAAAGCGAAATATAAACAAATTGTCCCTGAATGGTTTTAGACAAAGTATTTAATGATTGTAAAGTTATATTGGAAATTATATAATACTCATTTTCATCAACATTATACTTTTTACCATATACCATTATATCTTGGGAAGATAATTCAACAAACTGACCTCTTTCCATGATCTCATCTTCTTCACTGTTATCTAAATCTTCAATGAATTTTTGATTAACATTGGAATCACGATAAATAGCACAACCGTTTTCACCTAAAGCATCATATGCCAAAGATGTAGTCCCCTTAGTTTTATCTAAAATAATAACACAAGCATTATTATTCATCGTCAACGAATA
>JAUNFB010000034.1 GCA_030525245.1 Erysipelotrichia bacterium | reverse complement strand
AAAACAGGGGCAAACAATTCCAGGCATAGCTCATGCGGTTTTGCTTGAAAAATAAATTTGCAATCACTCGGTGAATTTTTGCCGCGTGATTGTTTTTTATATATAAAAATGCCAAATGTTAAATATTAATAAATTTTATTGTAATTTTATGTTGTATAGTGTATAATTTAAAATGAGAAAAATTATACATAGTGCACAAATGCATTTGCGGTAATTTGTATAATATACACTTGGAGGACAGGTTATGGTCGGTGAAAAAATTTGGCTTTCATCGCCAACAATGCACGGTGATGAATTGAAGTATATGACCGAATCATTTGAAACAAATTGGATGTCAACCGTCGGCAAAAATATCAATGAAGTTGAAAAAGAAATTTGCGAAAAACTCGGTTGCAAATATGCGGTTGCTTTGTCTGCCGGTACGGCGGCGCTTCATCTTGCAATTAAACTTGCGGGAGTTAAAAACGGTGACAAAGTATTTTGTTCGGATATGACATTTGACGCAACGGTTAATCCCGTTGCTTATGAGGGTGGCGTTCCGGTATTTATCGATACCGAATACGGTACTTGGAATATGGACCCTGTTGCACTCGAAAAAGCATTTGAACTTTATCCCGAGGTCAAGGTTGTTGTAATTGCGCATCTCTACGGCACACCGGGCAAGGTTGATGAACTTAAAGCGGTTTGTCAAAAACACAACGCGCTTATTATCGAGGACGCGGCAGAATCGCTCGGTGCTACATACAAGGGCAGGCAGACAGGTACATTCGGTAGTTATAATTGCATAAGCTTTAACGGAAATAAAATTATTACGGGCTCAAGCGGCGGAATGCTTTTGACAGACAGCAAAGACGCCGCCGAAAAGGTGCGCAAGTGGTCCACACAGTCAAGAGAAAACGCACCGTGGTATCAGCATGAGGAACTCGGCTACAATTACAGAATGAGCAATGTAATTGCAGGTGTGGTTCGAGGTCAGCTTCCTTATTTGGAGGAGCATATTGCACAGAAAAAAGTAATCTATATGCGCTATAAAGAGGCTTTTAAGGATTTGCCCGTTAAAATGAATCCTTATGACGAAAAAAACAGCGAGCCTAATTTTTGGCTTTCTTGCCTTATTATTGATGAAAACGCAATGTGCAGGCAGGTACGAGGCGAGAGGGATTATTGCTATAACAGCGAAAGCGGCAAAACCTGTCCGCAGGAAATTCTTGATGAACTTGCAAAAATCAATGCCGAGGGCAGACCGATTTGGAAGCCTATGCATATGCAACCGATTTACAGAATGAACGGTTTTGTGACAAAGGACGGTAACGGCAGGGCGAGAACCAATGCTTATATTGACGGCGAATCACAGGATGTAGGTATGGATATTTTTAATCGCGGACTTTGTTTGCCGAGTGACAACAAAATGACTGTCGAACAGCAGAACAGAGTTATTGAAGTAATTAAGCACTGCTTTGATTAGACGGGTGAAATTATGATTTATAAGTATGTAAAACGAATTCTTGATATAATTTCATCGCTTCTTGCAATAATTATTTTGTCGCCGCTTCTTGCGGTAACTTCCGTTTTGGTAAAAACAAAACTCGGCAGTCCTGTTTTGTTTAGGCAGGAGCGACCGGGTAAAGATGAAAAAATATTTACTTTGATGAAGTTCCGCACAATGACCGATGAAAGGGACGAAAACGGCGAGTTGCTTCCCGATGAGGTAAGACTTACAAAATTCGGTAAGTTTTTGCGTTCAACAAGCATTGATGAATTGCCGGAGCTGTTTAATATTTTAAAGGGCGATATGTCGGTTATCGGTCCAAGACCGTTGCTTGTGAAGTATTTGCCGAGGTATAATGAGCATCAACACCGCCGTCACGAGGTTAAGCCCGGATTGTCGGGGTGGGCTCAGGTTAACGGCAGAAATGCAATAAGCTGGGAAGAAAAGTTTGATTTTGATGTTGAATATGTTGATAATTATTCACTTTTGATGGATATAAAAATTTTGTTTATGACGGTTGCAAATGTTTTGAAGCGTGACGGTATCAGCTCCGAAACGAGCGCAACTATGGAAGAATTTATGGGAAACGGAATCGGAGAAACAGCCAATGCCTAAAAATGTTATCATTATCGGTGCAAGCGGACACGGAAAAGTTATCGTCGATATAATTTTGTCATCCGGCGATATTGTAAAAGGTTTTTTGGATGATGCTTTGGATTTGCAAAATAAGAGCGTTGCAGGTTTTCCGATTTTGGGAGTCACAGCCGATTACAAGAAATTTTCGGATTGTGAGTTTGTGATTGCAATCGGAGATCCGTACATACGAGAAAAAATCGCAACTGCATTGTCTGTTAAGTGGTACACGGCTGTTCATCCGAGTGCCGTGATTTCATCCCTGGGTGTTGAAATCGGCGAAGGAACGGTTGTTATGGCTAATGCGGTTGTTAATCCGTGTGCAAAAATCGGTAAGCATTGTATTATCAATACCGGTGCGATAGCAGAGCACGATAATGTTTTGGAAGATTTTGTTCATTTGTCGCCGAACAGTACTCTTGCCGGCACTGTAAAAATCGGCAAATCAACACACATCGGTGTTGGCGCATGCATTAAAAATAATGTGAGTATAGTATCCGACTGCATTATCGGAGCGGGAGCGGCGGTTGTAAAAGATATAGTTGAAAGCGGCACATATGTCGGTGTGCCTGTAAGGAAGATTAAATGAAAAAAATTTGTTTTGTAACAACAATATCATTGACATTAAGGTCTTTTTTCCTTGAAACCGCTAAATATATTCATGAAAACACAGATTGGGATGTAACTTTTATTTGTGATTATGATGAAGAATTTGCCGAAATACTTCCCGATTATATTCATTACATTCCGATTCCTATGAAAAGAGGAATAAGCATTGAAGGAATAAAAGCAATGCTTCAAATGAAGAAAATTTTTCAAAAAGAAAATTTTGATTTAATTCAATATTCTACACCCAATGCGGCATTATATGCTTCAATCGCTTCAAAACTTTCGGGATGTAAAATAAGAAATTATCATTTGATGGGATTCAGATATCTCGGTGCTTTCGGATTTAGCAGAACTTGCTTGAAATGTATTGAAAGATTTACTTGCAGATTATCGACTTCGATAGAATGTGTTAGCCAATCCAATTTGGAATTCGGAGTGCAAGAAAATGTGTTTGCTCGGGAAAAAGCCACCGTTGTTTGGAATGGCAGTACAGGCGGAGTGGATTTGTCAAAATTTGACTTTACTCAAAGAGAAATGTGGCGAACTCAGGTTAGAAAAGAAATAGGCATCAATCAAAATGATTTTGTGTTTGGCTTTGTAGGAAGAATTACAAAGGATAAGGGAATAAATGAGTTGCTTGAAGCTTTTTTTAACCTGAAAACTAAAGCAAAACTTTTAATTGTAGGAAATTTGGAAAACATTAATAGCCTTGATGATTCGTTGTGGAATAAAGCGCTTAATGCTTCAGATGTAAAGATTATTGATGCAAGAACAGATATTGAAAGATATTTCTCGGCTATGGATGTTTTGGTCCTTCCGAGTTACAGGGAAGGCTTCGGTAATGTTATAATCGAAGCAGGAGCGGTTGGTACGCCGTCGATTGTTACAAATATTCCCGGTCCGATTGATGCGATTGAAAACGGTAAAACAGGAGTAACCGTTATAAAGGGTGATTCGTCGGATTTGTTGAAAAAAATGGAACTTGCAGTTAGTAAAGGCTTGTTTGAATCGCCTGAATATTGTAGCGAATTTGTTAAAAATCATTTTGATTCTTTAATTTTGAATAAATATATTTTAAAAAGAAAACAACAGCTTTTAAGTGAAGTGGAGAAGATATGAATCCTAAGGTCTCGATAATTATGGGTGTCTATAATGAAGAAAAAACAATAGAAACATGTATAGATTCTATTATTGCGCAAACATATCAAAATTGGGAGTTTATAATTTGTGACGATTGTTCAACCGATAAAACAAATAAGATTATTCAAAATTATGCAGATAAGGATTCAAGGATTGTATTGATAAGAAATGAAAAAAATATGAGACTTGCAGCATCATTGAATAATTGTCTTAAGCTTGCCAAAGGCGAATATGTTGCCCGTATGGATGCCGATGATATAGCTTTGCCGGAAAGATTGAAAAAACAGGTTGACTTTTTAAATAAACATCCTGAATATGCGGTTGTAGGTTCCGCAGTTAAAGTATTTGATGGTGAAAAAGTATTATTTGAACGCCGGAGTAAGTCGAAACCTACAAAAAACGATGTTTTGTACGGTCCGACATTTATGCATCCTACAGTTATGATGCGCAAATTTGTTTATGATGATTTGGGAGGATATACAATATCCGAAAGAACAATGAGAGGTCAAGATTGGGATTTGTGGTTTAGATTTTATGCTAAGGGATACAGAGGATACAATCTTGACGAAGCGTTGCTCCTTTATCATGAAAGTCCGGAAGATTATAAAAAAAGAACTTTAAAAACCGCAAAGGGATATACAAAAACCGCTTTGATGGGATATAAACTTCTCGGCGTTTCAAAGACAAAGTATATATTTGCCTTTAAGCCAATGATTTCGGTTATTGTGCCTGAATATTTAAAAAGAAAATTAAGAAAAGAAATTTAATTGAGTTAGGAATAATTAATGAGCAGCCTTTTAATTTACATTTCTGTTTTTACGGTTTCTTCTATGATGATATCAATATACAGCGAAAAACGGAAAATGTTTGATTTGTTTAGCTTAATAGGGTTAAGCGCACTTGTTTTATTTGCGGCAGGACGATATTTTGTGGGTACGGACTTTGTTACATATTGCCTGATGTTTGAACGCTTTGCAAAAACCGAGTGGAACAGTTTTTTCGATTCTGTTTCAAGTGAGTATCTTTTTGCCGCTATTGCAAAAATTACATATGCAAAAGGCGGACATGCATTAACTTACGGTACTTTTGCATTTCTTTTTCTTATGCCCGTTTATTGTACATTAAAAAAGCAATATCAAGATATTTCGTTGGCTACAACAATGTTTGTATTTTGTTTTTCAGCTTATGCTTTGGCATTCAATATTACCCGTGAATATATTGCTGTGGCTATTGTTTTTTATTCTTTAAAATATGTGTTTAACAATCGGTTTATAAGTTTTGCAATATGTATATTTATTGCAACACTTTTTCACAAATCGGCATTTATAGCTTTGATTTTGTGGATCTTATGGAATCATAAGTATAATATTACAATTAAAGGCTTTGGTAAAGCTCTTGTGATTTTAGCAACGGTTGTATTTGTGTTTTATTATCAAGATATAATTAAATTTATATTCGGTGATTCGGAGATTTTTTCGGATTACTTGGGATATGCGGCAGAAGGAAAAGCAGGTTTAAACAGAGATTTTTATTTGTCGTTATTGGAAACAATAGTGATTTTATTGTTTTACAAGGTCTTGGCAAAGGATAGGTATTACGATGACAGAATAGATTATATGATTTTGCTTTCTGTTATTGCTTTGCTTATAGGTATAACAGGTTTCTTTCATCCTCAGGTTAAGCGAATTGCATATTATTTTTCTATGCCTGCAAATTTGATTTTGTTTGGATATATGCCAAAATATTCAAATAAAAAGTACGCGTGGCTGATTCAATTTCTAATAATTGTTTATTTTGTATCGAAATTTGTTTTAACCTCTTATATTTTGGATCAGGGTGATTTGATTCCTTATGAATTTGATCTGACGAGTGATTATGCCGATGATCCGAGAAATTATTATGTTTTTGGTTAATGGTAATTTAAATGAAAAAAATTTTGTTTTTTATTACTTCGCTTGATGGCGGAGGGGCGGAAAAGGTTCTTGTAAATCTTGTAAATCATCTTGACAAAGTAAAATATGATGTTACGGTACAAACAATGTTTGATGTCGGTATAAATAAAAATTTTCTTTTTGATGATATACATTATAAATATGTGTTTAAAAAACCATTTAGAGGAAACACTCAGCTTTTTAAATTATTCAGTCCGAATTTTTTATATAAAAAGATGATAAAAGAACAATATGATATTGTGGTATCTTTTTTTCAATCTCCTATTACGAGAATTGTTGCAGGTTGCCCTGATAAAGATACCAAGATTGTTCAATGGATTCATAATGAATTTCATTCAAAAAACAAAATTGCACATTGTTATAAAAATGTTGAAGAATGTGTTGAGTTACAAAAAAGGTTTGACGCAACCGTATATGTTTCACAAACGGTAAAGGATATTTATTTATCTACATTTCCGGAAATTAAAGGAAATGATAATGTTCTATATAATGTGGTTGAAACGAAAAAAATAATTGAACGCTCTTGTGAGCCTATTGATGAAGTAGGTCTTTATAATGCAGAAACAACATTGATCAGCGTCGGAAGGCTGGTTCCTCAAAAGGCATTTAACAGATTGTTGTCGATTATTAAAAGATTGAAGGATTGTGGGAAAAGTGTTCGTTTGTTATTGCTTGGAGCAGGAAATCTTGAAAAAGAATTAAAAAATCAGGCAAGTAATTTAGAAATTAATGATGTTGTTACCTTTCTCGGTTATAAGGAAAATCCGTATAAATATGTAAAAAATGCGGATTTGTTTGTATGTTCTTCGCTTCATGAAGGATTTAGTACGGCTGTTACCGAAGCGTTGATTGTAGGAACACCGGTTATTACAGCTTTATGCTCCGGTATGAGAGAATTGCTTGGCGATAATGAGTACGGTGTTATAACAGATAATGATGAAGACGCTTTGTTTAACGGAGTTTTAGATTTGATAAATGATAAAAATTTATTGAATTATTATAGAGAAAAAGCACACGAACGAGGTTGTATATTTGATACCGAATTGACAACATCTAACGTTGAAGCGTTTTTTGACAGTTTGTAGTTGATATATTTTGGTTGGTGAAATAATGAAAATTTGTTTTTTGGGAAATTTTAATTCCGGAGGAACAGAGAGAGCAACTTTTTTGGTTGCAAATGAATTGAATAAGACAAATGATGTGTATATACTTAATACAACCGATTGTTCTCCAACCTATGAACTGGACGAAATAAAACCTGAGCATTTAAAAACAGGTTCTGTGTTAAAAACAATTATATATTTGTATAAATTTTTAAAGCAAAAGAAAATTGATGTTTTAGTAACGGTAGAAGCCATGACCGGAATTATTTCCGTACCGGCGGCAATAATGTCGGGGTGTAGGCATATTGTTTGGGAACATGCAAATTATTATCAAAATCAAGGTGTAAAATATATAAAAAAAATCAGACAGTTAGAATTAAAAGTAGCGGATGCATATGTAGTTTTGACTGAGAGGGATTTTTATAATTTTAAAAACAATTTTGATATTAAGTCTAATTTACTCTACATATATAATATTGCTCAAAAATTTAATGAGCACAATTATGATCTTGCTTCGAAAACAATTATAAGTGCCGGACATATAAGAAAAATTAAAAATTTTATTATCATTCCGGATATAGCAAAAATTGTTTTTGAAAAACACCCTGATTGGTGTTGGAAGATATACGGTGGAGAAAATGGCGAACAATATAAAGAGTTAAAGAAAAAAATAAAAGATTACGGTTTAGAAAACAATATCTTTTTATGTGGTCGATGCGACGATATGGATAAAGCTTATAGAGAAGCTTCAATGTATGTAATGACCTCTTTGCAAGAAGGACTGCCTATGGTTTTGCTTGAAGCAAAATCAAACGGTCTGCCGCTAATAAGTTTTGATATTGAAACCGGTCCGTCTGAAATTATTAAAGACGGAGTAAACGGATTTTTAATTAAACCATACGAAATTGATGATATGGCTGAAAAGATAATTACATTGATTGAAAATGATAAGATGAGAAAATCAATGTCGAATAATTCTGTTATCGGATTAGATAATTTTTATAAAGATAAGATTATTCAAAAATGGAATACATTGTTAGAGGAAATAAAATGAAAGAAGAGTTAATAAGCGTTATTGTTCCTGTGTATAACTCAGAAGCTTATTTAGAAGAATGTATTGATTCGCTGATAAATCAAGTTTATTCAAATATTGAAATTATTCTTGTAAATGACGGCTCGACAGATAACAGTGAGGATATTTGTATTAAGTATAAAAATCGAGATTCAAGAATTAAATATTTTAAACAGCAAAATGCCGGTGCGGCCGCCGCCAGAAATGTCGGTATTAATTACGCAACAGGTAAATATATAGGTTTTGTTGACAGCGATGACTATGTTGACAATGATATGTATAAAACCTTATATATGGCATTGATTGAAAACCGAGCACAGGCGGCACAGATTCTTTCACGCAGATTTACCAATGACGGTATTGTAGTTAATCAAAGTTTGATTGACGAAACAAACGGAAAGCCTAATGAAATATATAATTCAGATGACGCTGTTAAGCGATATCTTATAGGAAATCATTCTTTGTGTACACATCTGTATGAAGCGGGTTTGTTTGAAAACATCAAATTGCCTGAAAATATGTCCGGAGAAGATTTAGCGATTATTATTCCTCTGTACAGTAGAATTGAAAAAACAGTAAAGATAAACAGTTATAAGTATAACTATAGATTAAATTTGAACAGTGTTACCAATTCGGGACTAAATCAAAGAAGTATAAATCTTTATTATGAATATAAAAAGCAGTTGAAACTGTATGAAAGTAATGAACTTTATGAAGAGTTGCTGATCTATACAAAGTTCAAAACCCTTAACGGGATAATTAATGAAATGGTGTTGTACGGTGATTGCGGATTTGATAATAATGAAAAATTTTTTAGAAATGAATTAAAATGTAGTTTTGAGCAATTTGAGCAAAACAGTTTTGTGAGTTCCGCTCAAATAAAAAAATTGAATTTGTATTTGTATTGCAGAAGCATATATAAAATACTTTTGCAGATTAAAAGGAAGAATTATAAAAGGCCTTTGTACGGAGAAGAATAGAAGACAATAATTTTAAAATATTGCTATGATATTTTAAATTATAATGCTTTGTATAATCTTAAGGAAACAAAATGGTTAATAAAATTAAATTGTTAATATCAAACAGAATATATTTGTTTAATTCAAAAAGATTTTTAAATAAACAAAAACATAAAAATAAAAATATGAATCCGACGATTATTTCAAATAATTGTGTTGGTGGGGTTATTTATCACAGATTAGGTTTGAAATTTAATTCTCCGACTATAAACTTATGGATCGGCGGAGAAGATTATTTAGAATTTGTGAAAAATTTAGAGTATTATAAGAATTGTTCTGTAGAAGAAGTCAAAGATACAAAAGAACCTTATCCTGTAGGAAAAATTGTTCCGAAAGATAATAATCATAGACCTGTTTTGTTGCATTTTCAGCATTATGATAGTTTTGAAGAAGCAAAGAAGAAATGGAATGAAAGATATAAAAGAATTAATTACGACAACTTATTTTTTATATGGGAATTTTACGATAACAAATATAATAAACAGTTGATATATGAGTTTGACAATTTGCCTGTTAAAAAAGCAGAAATAATTCATAATCGAATTGACGGTCTACAAAATGCCTGTTTTATTGATTTCGGTGAGCCGAATCCGATTGCAAAAGTTTTTGAAAAAGACGGTTTGAGCGGCAAGTTGTATTTGGACAAATTTGATTATATAAAGTTTTTAAACGAGTAGATAAACTATTGGTTAATTTCAGTTTTGATATAAAATTAAGGGAATACATATATGCAAAGTGTAGATTTAAAAAATAAAACGGTATTGGTAACCGGTGCGGCAGGATTTATCGGCAGTAATCTTGTTCTTGAATTATTAAAAACTCAATCTCCGATAAAAATTGTTGGAATTGATAATATGAACGATTATTATGATGTGTCAATTAAGGAATGGCGTTTGGAGCAAATTAAAGTTTGTGCAGATGAACATTGTGAGTCAAGCTGGAATTTTGTTAAAGGTGATATATCGGATTCTGTTGTTATCAATTCATTGTTTGCAAAATATAAGTTTGATATTGTTGTTAATTTAGCGGCACAGGCAGGTGTAAGATATTCAATTACAAATCCTGATGCGTATATTAAGTCAAATTTGATAGGATTTTATAATATCCTTGAAGCTTGTCGCCATTCTTATGACAATAATGCAAGTGGTGTTGAGCATCTTGTGTATGCGTCTTCATCTTCGGTTTATGGTTCAAACAAAAAAGTTCCGTATTCTACAGATGACAAGGTTGACAATCCGGTTTCCCTTTATGCGGCTACTAAAAAGAGCAATGAATTAATGGCTCATGCGTATAGTAAGTTGTATAATATTCCGTCAACAGGATTGCGATTTTTTACCGTTTACGGTCCGGCAGGCCGTCCCGATATGGCTTATTTCGGATTTACAAATAAGCTGATAAACGGAGATAAAATACAAATTTTTAATTATGGAAATTGCAAGCGTGATTTTACATATATAGATGATATTGTAGAAGGTGTAAAGCGTGTTATGGCAGGACCTCCGGATAGAAAAATCGGCGATGACGGATTGCCGGTACCACCATATGCGGTCTATAATATAGGCAATCAAAATCCTGAAAATCTTTTAGATTTTGTTGATATTCTTCAACAAGAACTTGTCAGAGCAAAAATCCTGCCGAGTGATTATGATTTTGAAGCTCACAAAGAGTTGGTGGCAATGCAACCCGGTGATGTTCCGGTAACATATGCAGACACAACTCCGTTGGAGCGTGATTTTGGATTTAAGCCAAATACCGATTTGCGAACAGGGCTCAGAAAATTTGCAGAGTGGTATAAAAATTTTTATGAGGTGTAATTTGAAAAGTGTAAGAAAAGCAATTATTCCGGCAGCAGGATTGGGCACAAGAGTTTTGCCGGCATCAAAGGCTGTACCTAAAGAAATGCTTAATATTGTGGATAAACCTGCTATACAGTATATTGTTGAAGAAGCTTTTGACAGCGGAATTGAAGAGGTTTTGATAATTACCAATCGAGGTAAAACAGCTATTGAAGATCATTTTGATCATGCTTTTGAACTTGAATATAAGCTTAGTCAAAATTCCGATAAAAAAGATATTCTTAATAATGTTAAAGCTTGCTCAAATTTTGGCAATATATATTTTTTGCGTCAAAAAATAACGGGTGGATTGGGTCATGCGGTATTATGTGCAAAAAGTTTTGTGGGTGACGAACCGTTTGCCGTATTATACGGTGATGATGTTATTCAATCAAAAGTACCTGTAACAAAGCAGTTGATAGATGCATATGAAAAATACGGAAAAGGTATAGTTGGGGTTAAGTCTGTTGAAGGTGAAGCCATTACGAAATATTGCTCGCTTAATGTTGAATATCTTGAAGGTAATTGTTATACTTGCAATGATATGATTGAAAAGCCTAATATGGATGAAATAATGTCGAATTTTTCAATAAAAGGCAGAGTAGTTTTGCCGCCTGAAATATTTGATATATTGGAAACAACACCTAAAGGTAAAGGCAATGAACTCCAATTAACAGATGCAATGAAAACTCTTGCTCAAACCGAAGGAGTAATTGCTGTTGAATATGACGGTGTTGTTCATGATATGGGTAATAAGTTTGGAATTTTAAAGGCTAACTTAGATTTTGCATTGGAACATCCTGAAATTTCAAAACAATTAAAAGAATATGTTAAAGAAGTTTCTAAAATGATTGATTAAACGGTATATTTTATATGAAATGTGAAGAAAAATTTGAAGAAATATATAAGCATCAGCCACAAGATATTGCTTTTTGTCCATATAGAATTTGTCCGCTCGGTGCACATAGTGATCATCAACACGGTAAGGTTACAGGTATGGCAATTAATAAAGGGATACATCTTGCTTACGGACCGAAAAGAAACGGCGTTGTAGAACTTGTGTCACTCGATTTTGATAAAAGAGCACAGTTTTCTGTTGACCGAATTCCTAAATCAAAAGAAAACGATTGGGCAGACTATTTGCGCGGCGCGACATTGGCGTTGACAAAAAAATACAGATTAAGCGTTGGATTGTGCGGAGTTATTGAGGGAAGCTTGCCGGTAGGCGGATTATCGTCATCTGCTGCTGTTACGCTTGTATTCCTTTCTGCACTTTGTACGGTTAATAATATTCATCCGAGTAAAAAAGAACTAATCGAAATGTCGGTATATGCCGAGAATGAGTATGTGGGTGTTTCAAGCGGAACACTTGACCAATCATGTGAATGTTATTGTAAAGCGAATTCACTCTTATATCTTGATACTGAATCCGGGGAGTTTGTAAATGTTGAACCAAATACAAATATGCCTCCGTATGAAATAATGATTGTTTTCAGTGGAGTGGAAAGAACCCTTGCCGATTCTAAATTTAATATGAGAGTTGATGAATGTAAGGCGGCAGGATATGCACTTGAAGCATTTTCGAATTCTGAATACGGGAAGTTTAAGGATACTTATTTAAGAGATGTGCCAAAAGAAATTTTCTTAAAGTATAAGGACAGGCTTCCGTTGAATTGGGCAAAAAGAGCCGAACATTGGTATACCGAGTTTGACAGAGTTGAAAAAGGTATAGAATGTTGGAAAAACGGCGATATAAACGGTTTTGGGAATTTAGTGTTTGAAAGTGGTAAAAGTTCAATTGAAAATTATGAAACCGGTTCTCCGGAATTGAAAAAAATATATGATATTTTAAAAAATGTCGACGGAGTTTACGGTGGCAGATTTTCAGGCGCAGGCTTTAAGGGCTGTTGCATGGCGCTTATAAATCCCGAATATAAAAATAAAATAGCACAAAAGGTGCAAACAGAGTACTTAGAATCATTCCCTCAATATTCGGATAAAATGCAAATAGAATTTTGCTATAGTGTTGACGGAATAGAATATTGATTTTTGTTGAGAAACTTATGAGTAATTACAAAATATCGGTTATAATTCCGGTGTATAAAGTTGAAAAATATCTTGACAGATGTATAGAGTCTGTAGTCGGTCAAACTTATAAAAATCTGGAAATTATATTAATTGATGACGGCTCACCGGATAACTGTCCTAAAATGTGCGATGATTGGGCGAAAAAAGACAATAGAATCAGAGTAATACATAAAGAAAACGAGGGAGTATCATCTGCAAGAAATTACGGCATTGATATAGCAACGGGAGAGTATATTTCGTTTGTTGATTCGGATGATATTATACATCCTAAATATTATGAGATAATGCTTAATAATATCGGCGATGCCGATATGGTGTATTGCGAATATAAAAAATTTGATGACAAATGTGATTTTGACGATTCTTTTGATTATGATGTTGAAACATATATTTATAATGAAATATATTCTAAGGCACCTTTTTCTTATTCCGAGGTTTGGAATAAAATTATAAGATTTGATATTCTTAATGATTTAAGATTTAAAGAAGGTATTAAAAATGCTGAAGATACCTTGTTTTCTTTTGAATTATCAAATAGATGTGAAAAGGTTGTATTTGTAAGATATAAATTATACGGATATTTTGTCAGAGAAACAGGTGCAGTCGGCTCTATTGATATAGAAGGAAGAAAAGATGTTGTAAAAGTATGTAAATATATGTGTGATTGCATAAGCAGAACTGAGAACAAATTGTTGAAGGATAATTTAGAGGCAGGTTTATATTACGCTTATTTGAATTTGTACAAAGCATGTAAAAATAAAAAGACAAGTGAATTTTTTGAAAGTAAAAGTTTTTTAAAAAATC
Organism: Erysipelotrichia bacterium; assembly: GCA_030525245.1. Taxonomy (GTDB): domain Bacteria; phylum Bacillota_I; class Bacilli_A; order Erysipelotrichales; family Erysipelotrichaceae; genus UBA1783. Next base: position 2,283 of record JAUNFB010000034.1, on the reverse strand, counting down.
ATTTGTGTAGGTTACTTTTTAGTAATTCTACTATTACAATTAAGGAAAAGATAGCGTTATTACTTAATTTGCTTAAATGAAATTTTTAAGTGCTTAATTATTGAGTAATATTTTTGGAGAAATCTATGGATAATTATAAAATATCGGTTATAATTCCGGTGTATAAGGTTGAAGAGTATCTTGACAGATGTATAGAGTCTGTTGTCGGTCAAACTTATAAAAATCTGGAAATTATATTAATTGATGACGGCTCACCGGATAACTGTCCTAAAATGTGCGATGATTGGGCGAAAAAAGACAATAGAATCAGAGTAATACATAAAGAAAACGAGGGAGTATCATCTGCAAGAAATTACGGCATTGATATAGCAACGGGAGAGTATATTTCGTTTGTTGATTCGGATGATATTATACATCCTAAATATTATGAGATAATGCTTAATAATATCGGCGATGCCGATATGGTGTATTGCGAATATGAAAAGTTTACCGATGAAATTTCTTTTGACAACATTAACGAAGATAATTTTGAATTCGAAGTAAATCAAAACGAAAAAGTTTTTTCTAATTTTTCTTTTTCTTTTTTTGTTGTTTGGAATAAAGTTATCAAAACTGAATTACTGAAAAATATAAGATTCAGCACCGAATTTAAAAATGCAGAAGATACATTATTTGCTTTTGAATTATTGGAAAAATGCAGCAAGGTTGTCTATATTAAGACCCAACTTTACGGATATTTTATCAGAACAACAGGAGCAGTAGGTTCTATTGATTTAGAAGGCGAAATACAAGTTTTATCTGTATGGAAAAAGATTTATAATTATGTAGTATTAAACAAGTATACCGGTATAGAAAAGCAAGTGAAACATATTTTAACATATTCGTATATAAAGGTTTTTTATGCTTGCGAAAAAGATAATACAGAAGTATATTTAAAATGTAAAAAGTATTTGAAAAAAAACATGTTTGATTTATTATTTCGTCAAGGATTATCATTTAAGGAAAAAACAGCGTTGACAATCAATTTATATTTTAAGAGGTGCATTTAATGAAAGTAGGGATAGTTACATTAACCGGTGATTGTAATTACGGACAATCTCTTCAAAATCATGCATTATCTTATTGCTTGAAAAAATTAGGTGTTGAAATTAAAACAATCAGCCTTAAAAACGAATATGCTTCTTTTTCTAAATATTATAACGGTATAAATAAAAAAAATATAAAGCTTGTATTTTTAAGAGCGGTTTATGCATATTATAAGACTTTTTATGAATATTCAAAAGAGAAGAAACGAATAAATAAACAAATGTATTTTAGAAAAAAATCATTTGATATATTTAACAAGAATATCGATTTTATCAGTTATAATGATAATAAGAATTATAATAAAAAATTTGATAATTTCAATTACATTATTTGCGGTTCGGATCAAATTTGGAATATGGGGTTTGTAAAAAGGCACGCTGATTTTTATTTTGCAAAATTTGTACCGCAACAGAAAAGAATAGCTTATTCGGCAAGTATAGGAACCGATGATATACCTGAAGATACGGTTGAATATTTCAGCAGAGCCGTTTTGGAGTTTAAAGATATTTCGGTAAGAGAAAACTGCGGTGCACAAATTATAAAAAAATATACTAAAAGAGATGTTGTGACTACTGTTGATCCTACTTTACTCCTTAGTGCTGAAGAGTGGAGAATGGCAGAAAAAATTACTGATGTTAAAGGAAAATATATTTTAACTTATTTCTTGGGTGAAAAATCGAATGAAACTGAGCGATATATAAATAAAATCGCAAAAGAAAATGATTGTAAAATAATTAATCTGTATGGAGAAAAATATTATTCCGTAGATGATTCGGCATATAATTACGGTCCGTCGGAATTCTTGTGGCTTGTTGATAATTGCGAGTTGATGTTAACTGACTCATTTCACGGTTGCTGTTTTTCAGTTATATTCAAAAAGCCGTTCAGATGGTTTTCACGATGTGAAGAAGGCGTATCAAGTATGAACAGCAGAATAGAAACCTTATTTGAAAAGCTGCAATTAGATGATAAATTTATAGGAAATACAGAAGAGTATGACGGTTTGTTTGATGTTGATTATTCCAAAACGGATGAGTTGATTTTAAAAGAGCGGGAATTTGCATACAACTATTTGAAAGGTGCATTAAATTTGAATGAAAATTGAGAGAAGTAAAAACGCAACAAGAAATATAATATGGGGTTTTATAGAAAAGACAGTAACGGTTTTGTTACCGTTTATTTGCAGAACCATATTTA
>JAUNFB010000033.1 GCA_030525245.1 Erysipelotrichia bacterium | reverse complement strand
AATATCTCACATTATACCACAAGAGGTATAATTTATTTCATTATCAGCATCATTCAATTTAGAAGTTAACACCGCAATCTTTTGCATCTCGGCAGGAATTAAGAAATCTTTATTATACTTTCCTATGATATTTCCTTTATCATCTGTTATTTCCAAAATGCATTTACCGATATTTCTTCTTGACCTAAACGATAAATAGATAATCTTTTCTTTTAACGGCATCTGAATGTGTTGCGGCACGGTATAAGATATATTCTTATCGGTATTTACTTTAATTTCCTTGTTGTATACATCATTATTCAAAACATATCGCACTGCCGCATTTGCTGCCGTTTCAGCCTCAATTACCACATTATCGGCCAAATCATGCACTTGGCAGACATTGCCACAAGCAAAGATTCCCGGCAAAGAGGTTTCCATATTCTCATATACTATCGCTCCCTTAGTTCTGGGATCGATAGCTATACCGGCTTTTTTACTCAATTCGTTTTCCGGAATCAAACCGATGGATAATAATAAAGTGTCACAGTCAAAAGTAATCTCGCTGCCTTTTATCGGCTGATAGTTTTGATCCACTTTTGAAACAACAACCTGCTGTACCCTTCCTTTTCCTTTTATATCGGTTACCGTATGTGAAAGATACAACGGAATATCAAAGTCTTGTAAACACTGTTTGATATTTCTGCTCAATCCGGCAGAATACGGATTGATTTCCACACAGGCTAAAACCTTTGCTCCCTCTAAAGTCATCCGCCGAGCCATAATCAAACCGATATCGCCGCTGCCCAAAATCACAACTCTTTTACCGACATTATAACCATCCATATTCATATACCTTTGAGCTGTTCCGGCAGTAAATACCCCTGCTGCTCTGGTTCCCGGCGTAGCGATAGCCCCTCTGGCTCTTTCCCGACAACCCATTGCCAAAATGATCGCTTTAGAATTGTAACAAGTATAACCGTTTTGATTGACCACATAAACATTATGCTTTTCATCAAAAGACAATACCATTGTATCCAATAAAATATCGATAGAAGTATTCTTGATTTTATCAATAAATCTGCCGGCAAATTCCGGACCGGTCAATTCTTCATGGAAATAATGCAAACCAAATCCATTATGAATGCATTGATTTAATATGCCGCCCAATTCTTTATCTCTTTCAATCAATAAAATTTTCTTCAATCCGTTCTCATAAGCTTGTAATGCGGCAGCCAAGCCTGCCGGTCCGCCACCGATAACAATTAAATCATACATTCTCGTAACCCTCCTTTGCCTCGGCTAAAAGAATATTGGAACCATCCTCATCCTGTAAAATCTGTCGATAGTTCAAGTTCAATTTATTCATCAATATCAAAGCTATTTTTTCCGAACAGAAACCACCTTGACATCTGCCCATACCGGCATTGGTTCTTCTTTTTATACCATCAATGGAACAAGGAGGAATAGGAGTATTTAAACACTGCAGAATTTCGCCTTCGGTAATCGTTTCACACCGACAAATAATTCGACCGTAAGACGGATCGGATTTAATCAAGTTGTTTTTTTCCTCCGGACTTAAATCTTTAAATCTTATTTTTTTTCTTTCATCAATATAATTTGTTTTTTTAGAACAAGATGTTTTGTTTAAAATCCATTTTACCGCCTCTAAAGCAATCGCCGGAGCACTGCTCAGTGCCGGAGAAGCCATGGCAGCTAAATTAAAGAAATTTTCAACGCTTTTTGATTCTTCTACAATAAAGTCATCCCGATCACTTTTAGCTCTGATACCGGCAAAATTACGAATATTTTCTCCGAAATTAATGGTCGGAATTGATTTGATTGCTTTTTCTTTTACAAACTTCAAACCATCCGCTGTAGTGGAAGTATCATCATCATTTATTGTTTCGGCATTAGGACCGACAATTAAGTTACCGTGAACTGTAGGAGAAACAACAACTCCTTTACCTAATCTGTTTGGGCATTGAAATAAAGTATGTTTTGTTTTAGCACCTTGCGACTTATCCAACAAATAGTACTGCCCTCTGACTTGGTTAATCGTAAATTCCTTTTCTCCGATCATTTCGTGAACCTTATCGGCAAAAATACCGGCTGCATTGATAATATATTTACATTGATATTCTCTTTCAGTTGTTTTAACTGTAAAAATGCCCTTCTCTTTCTTTATATCTGTTACTTTATTATTCAATTTTAATGTAACACCGTTACGAACAGCCGTTTCAATTAAAGCATATGTATATTCCCAAGGAGATATTATTGCACTTGTTTTGACCAACAAAGCCCCTTTAACCTCAGTGCTTATTTCTGCTTCCGCTTCCTTTGCCTGTTGAGAATCGAGCAGAGTTAATCCCTCAACTCCGTTTTCTATGCCTCTTTGATATAATTCCTTCAACAAGTCGATTTCTTCATCATTAAAAGCTAATACCATGGCACCGTTATTAATATAAGGAACATCTAATTTGCGGCATAATTCTTTAGTCAATAAAGAACCTTCAACATTATATTTAGCCATTAAAGTATGAGGCTTAGGATCATATCCGGCATGAATAATTGCCGTATTGGCTTTACTTGTGCCGTTACTGACATCATTTGATGACTCCAATACCAATGTGGAAATATTATATTGAGCTAAATAGTAAGCAGTAGCACTCCCTATAACCCCCGCTCCGATTATTATTACATCGTACATTAAATTAATCCTCTCTTTGCTAGATAATTATAACATTTGTATATGAAAAAGAGTTAAATTATTATTCATTTAACCCTCTCATCTTAATTTATTTTTTGGCAATCTTTGCTAAAAACTTAGCTATACTTACAATCGCAAACGGTAAGATTATTGTTGTACAAAATGTAAATATTCGCGAAACAGCAGACAAAATTTCTAATATTTTTACATAAATTTCCATTTTAATACCCCCAACTTCCAGAACTATTTATCTCACAATTCAAGTAACAAGATGTCGAATAAGTAGATACCAATTGTTCAGTTTCAGAAACTGTAACAGTAACAGTTGGTCCATATTCGTTAAACTATAATATTAGGTAAGTCAACATCAGCATACATTATTCTATTTTCTCCATCTATATATGTCTTAACTCTATCATTTTCAAATACAATTTCATTTTGTTTTTCTGTTGCCTTTAACTCTTTTTTTAATCATCAATCTAATTGAATTTTATTGATTTTTTACAAATTATTATCTCAAATTTATTCTAAGATATTTTTCATATTAATGTAAATAAAATAAGGATTGTATTTATCAAGACAAATTATATACAATATCTATGGGAGAATACCGCTATGACAGATATTAAAATTATAAATAAAAGTGTATACGACAAAAAATTTCATCAAAATATTGCCGAATATTATATGTTCTATGACAGCAATATCATTCCTTCATTACTTATTATTGTTACTTTATTGATCTTAACGATTCAATCCTTAACCTTAAAAGAATATGTTTATGCTTTGGTTATGGGCTTATTCGGCATTATTATATTTCCGGGTTTATTTTTCCTTTTACCTTATTTTATCAATGTCAATCGCTATAAAACCATGATGAAAAAAACAGGTGGGAAACCTTTCGCTATAAGTACAGAAATAAACAACAACCACATTAAATGTAAAACCTCATTGAATGAGACTTTTATCATTCATTATAATGAAATACAAGAATTAATTCTCTATAAGAATGAGATCTTAATTATCAAATCAAAAAAGGATAAACCTCTATATATTAAAGAAGACGGTTATTTACAATCAAATGCCGATAATTGTCACCGATTTTTGATGAAAAAAACCAATTTACATATCTTAAAAAAACCGGGGAGAAATAAATGAACCAATTAACAAAAAAAGCTTTAGCCAATGCTTTAATAAAAGAATTACAGAATAAAACCATTGATAAAATCACAATAAAAGATTTAACCGATATATGCGGCATTAATCGTCAAACATTTTACTACCACTTTACCGACATCTATGATTTAATGGAATGGACTTTGAAGCAACATATAAGGAATTATTTAGAACATGATGAAGTAAAAAATGACAATTCTTTTTCCAAAATAAAATCCTTATTGAACTTTCTGACTCAAGAAAGAAGAATGTTATTAAATGCCTATGATAATCGTAATTATATTTATTATCACCAATTTTTAACTTCCTATCTTTCTCCTTTGATTCGTAAAAGAATAATGGAAGAGCCTTTAGCGGCACAAGTAAAAAGTGATAAAATCGATTTTATTGTTAAAACTTATACTTATGCTTTGGTCGGAATTGCGATTAACTGGCTTAATCGCGGTGCACCCAATGACATTGAATTATACATCAATGATATAAATATCTTAATCGGTGAGAATTTCATCAATGATGTTTTGAAAAGATTTATCACAAATTCTAAAGATTAGACAATAAAAAATAAATGTCGTTTTTTTAGACATTACTTAATTATTATTAATATCGATTAACCGACTTAAATATTACAATAACAGTGTTGAGGGGATGTCTGATGATTATTCTTCTTATATAACTTATTTTATGATATATCATTAAACAAAGTTATCCCTTGCATTACGGGAATTTAAGCAACATTTCGATACCCCAATAAATCTTTTTCATCTTTTCGATTTCAAACAATTTATCCAAAAAATATACTATAGTATTTTCTATCCCCAATAAAACGAAAAGAATGATTGATTGTTGTTTAAACGTGATGTAAAAAATCAAGGTGTATTGCCTTGATTTTTATATTTTGATTGTATTTTTCCAGAATAATTTAGCCAAAATACTTCCGGTAACTTCTTTAAAGGCAACTATTTTGTCGGCTAATGTGACAATCCAACTTTCCCTATATTTCGGTAAAGTTATATTTAGCGGAAACATATGCTTACGAATGATATCTTTTTCAATATCATTTAATTTAAAATCCCGACCGGCATTTTTTAATGCTTTACAAGCGTGAATAAATCCGTGAAAACGATGTGATTTATCAACAACATGCCAATCATAAAGATAATAATCGTGCAACAATGCTCCCCGAATTAAAGATTTTTCATTTATCCGCCATTTATATTTGTCAGCCAAGTACAGACTTACCAATGCGACCGATAAGGAATGCTGGTAACAGGTAATATCTCCGTGATGACGCAGATATTTTTCTTTCTGCATTCCCTCGGATAATAAAATATCCTCAGCTTCTTTTTTTACTTTCAACAGATACACTTTTTCGTTAAACACGTAATCACTCCGCTTTTTATTATAACCACTTAAACATAAAAAAAGAACCGTTTTTATTATTTTAACGATTCTTAATAAAATTATTGTGTTTGAATTTGTTCTTCCTTTTCCTCTTTTTTATTGAGATAAATCAAGAAAGCAAATGTCAATGGCAAGCCGATCATTCCCACTAATCCGAATAAGCGCAAGCCGACAATCATACCGACTAAAGTCAATAATGGCGGTAGACCCAAATTAGTTCCTACCAATTTAGGCTCAATAATATTACGAATTATTGTAATAGCTATATATACAATAACCAGTCCGATTGCCCGCATATAATTACCGAAAATGAATTCTAAGATAAACCATGGTATTAAAGCTGTACCTACTCCGACAATCGGCAATATATCCATTATCGCAATCAAAAAAGCTAATACCATTGCATTGTCGATTCGAATAATCAAAAATCCTATCAGTAATTCAGTGAAAGTTATAAAGATGATAGAAATATAAGCCTTTAATACTTTAAAGATATTTTCTTTAATAAAAACAATTAAATTATCTATCAAGCCGGTAGCCTTTTTAGGTAACAATTTATAAGCATTGGCAACTAATTTTTCATAATCCAAAACAAAATAGATCGAAGATACAATCATGGCGATTGTTGTAACCAATACCGAAGGTACAGATGAAATAACATCTTTAATAAATTTAACCACTTGCACTGAAACCGTCGATAACAAGTTTTTTAAATTAGTAACAAAACTGCTCAATGCATCGGAAATAACGATTGATATATTTTTCGGTAAGCTGTTATTTATTTCAATTGCTTTGTTATAAACTATATTGATTGCCGGTTCAATATAATCGGTGTAAATTCCTCCGTAATTAATATTTTTGATTTGATTAACAAACAGTACCGATAATATTGAAATAGTTGATATTACCAACAGATAAAATAATATCAATAAGACCATTTGTATTTTTTTATCTTCCTTCTTAGAAATAACTATGCTGATTTTCCGAATAAAATAAGCAATAAAGAATCCGATTATAAAAGGCACAACTACCGGTAAAAGATATTTTCCGATAGCATAAATGATGACCAATATACAGATTATATATACAAAATTAATGATGAATTCTTTTCTTTTTTCCATTTTTAAGGCTCTCCTTTCTGAAAAATCAAGTTAAATATGAAAACAATTCGCAAGTTTAATATTACTGATTTCTTAACATTATTTTAGCATTATTCTTTTACTGATGCATTAATTCTTAATTAATGTTAATATATTAAAGACAAAAAGGAGATGTTTTTATGGAAAAGAAACCGGTCGTTTTTTTTTTTATGGACGGTGTAGGATTAAATGAGAGCAGTTATGGCAACGCAGTTAAAAATGCTTATACACCGACATTAGACAATCTTATGAAAAATTGTCCTTGGAAAGCTATCAGTGCTCACGGTGTTGCTGTTGGTTTACCGACAGATAACGATATGGGTAATTCAGAAGTAGGGCACAATGCTTTAGGATGCGGACAAATTTATTCTCAAGGTGCCAAATTGGTTAATGAATCGATTAATTCCAAGGAAATATATCAATCAACTACTTGGAAAGAATTGATTGCCAATGCTCAAGGTCACACTTTGCATTTTATCGGTTTATTATCGGATGGTAATGTTCACTCACACATCAACCATTTATTGGCTATGATGGAAGAAGCTAAAGCTGAAGGTATTAACCGTGTCAGAATTCATATTTTATTGGATGGACGTGATGTCGGACCAAGAACCGCACAGATTTATGTTAAACAATTAGAGGATAAAATTGATGAACTTAATGACGCTGACTTTGATGCTAAAATAGCATCGGGCGGTGGCAGAATGGAAATAACCATGGATCGTTATGAAGCTAACTGGAAAATGGTTGAAGATGGTTGGAAGATTCATGTTGAAGGTGAAGGCAGACAATTTGACAGTGCTATGGAAGCCATCAGTACTTACAGAAATGAGCTTGATTTAGATGATCAATACCTTCCGGGATTTGTTATTGCGGAAAACGGCAAAGCAGTAGGAACTATCGAAGATCACGATTCGGTTATTTTATTCAATTTCCGCGGCGACAGAGCATTAGAAATTTCCAGAGCATTTGATAATGAGAATATGCCGCAAATTAAGAGAAACAAATATCCGCATGTTTATTATGCAGGTATGTTGGAATATGATGGTGATTTACATATTCCACATAAATATCTCGTTGAACCGCCAAAGATCAAGCATACTTTATCGGAATTCCTTGTAAATAAAAATGTTAAATCGTTTGCGATCAGTGAAACTCAAAAATTCGGCCATGTTACTTATTTCTGGAACGGCAACAGAAGCGAAAAATTTGATGAAAACTTAGAAGACTGGGTGGAAATTCCATCAGATGTCGTTCCGTTTGATCAAAGACCTTGGATGAAAGCCGCAGAAGTTACCGATGCTTTGATTGAAGCAATGAAGTCACAAAAATATCAATTTTTAAGAGTAAATTTCCCTAACGGAGATATGGTTGGTCACACAGGAGACTATGAAGCAACTATTATCGGTGTTGAAACTGTTGATTTAGTATTGAAACGTATCTTAAAAGTAGCAGATGAATTAAATTACACGGTTATCATTACTGCCGACCACGGCAATGCCGATGAAATGTATCAAAAGAAGAAAAAGGAAGACAGTCCGATTGTTCCGCAAACTTCTCATACATTAAATAAAGTTCCTTTTATCATCTACAATAATAATGTAGAAATGAAAGAAGAAGGACAATTCGGCTTAAGCAATGTTGCAGCTACAGTTGTAAAATTATTAGGTTTTGAGCCGTTAACTGTTTGGAACGAAAGCATTATTAAGTAATGATTGCGACAATATTTAATTTTTTCTCCCATATATCGAATGAATTTGCTTTATTTATGATTTCCCTTATTCCTTTAATTGAGGAAAGAGGAGCAATAATATACGGAGCATCGGTAGGTATTCCTTGGCAAAAAGCACTGCCTATATGCATATTTGCTAATATGTTACCGGTACCTCTGTTACTGTTATTCGGAATGAAAATCATTCAGTGGTTAAAAACAACTAAACTGTTCGGCAATTTCTTTACAAAATATGAAAAAAAATTGTATAAAAAATCCGAAGCAGTACGCAAATATGGTTTTTTAGCTTTAACTGTATTTGTCGGCATTCCAATCCCGGGAACCGGAGCTTGGAGTGGAACACTGGTTGCGACTATCTTGCAATTTGATTTTAAAAAAGCTTTGCTCTCTATTTTATTGGGAGTAATTCTTGCCGGAATCATAATGTCTTTAGCATGTTACGGTACGATAGGTATATTTAAATTGTTTGTTTAAATTATTTAACCCGTGATCTGTATTCAGCAGATTGCGGGTTTTTAAAATATCATCAAAGAGAAAAAAGGTTTATTTTACGCTATCTTAAAAAACTATTTGATATTTTTATTATGCTTGAAGACATTTTAAGTATTAAATTATTCGTACTTTCTAATGAAAGAATAATAAGAAATATATCTATTGTTTAACAATCTTGCTTGGTTTCTTCCATTTTGCATTAATCTGCTTTATAAGATATAATTTATCACAGAGGTCAATCTATGAAAGTTATCGCATTTAACAAGCCTTTAGAGGAAAATGGCTATTTAGCAATTAATTATTTATCTGATTTCTATCTTCATGGTATTAAATTCATTTCGGTTGAGCAGTATTTTTATTACCAAAAAGCCTCAACTTTTAAAGATGAATACCGCTGTCAAAAAATATTAGAAAAAAATAATTCTCGGGATTTCATCGAAATTGCTAAAGATATTGTTAATTATGATGATAAAATTTGGAGTGGCAGAAAACAAATAGTTCTTTATCAAGGGAATTTAGCTAAATTCAAACAAAACAGTGAATTGGCCGAAAAATTATTGGAATCAGGAGATGCTGTTATCGCTTTATGCAATAAAATCGATAAAATTAATGGTATTGGCTATAACCGAGAAGACAGTCGCATCTATAAAACCAAAAATTGGTTAGGAACGAATTTACAGGGATTTTCTTTAATGGAAGTCAGAAGAACCTTGAAGGAGGAAATAATATGGAAAAAAGATTAGCTCAACTATCCGATTTGAATAACCTGAAGAATTTTTATCAAGAAGTTATTGACCATCAAAAATTAGATGAATACAGTCCCGATTGGCATATGGGAATATATCCCGGTGATCAAGATTTTCTTTCTCATATCAACAACAAAGAATTTTATATCGGTTTAGAAGATAACAGAATTGTTTCTGCCGGTGTTTTGACCGACGGTGATGATCCTATCTATAACAAGGTTAAATGGATTAATCCCGTTAAATCGGAAGATGTAACTGTAATTCATCTTTTTACAGTTTCTCCTTTTTATCGTAAAAAAGGCTATTCAAAAGAAATGTTTCAATATTTATTGGATACAGCCAAAGAAAAAGGCTTTAAAGCCATTCATTTAGATGTTGCTTACGGAAATATTCCGGCGGAAAAATTATACGCTAAATTCGGCTTTCAACATACTGACACAATTGATGTTTATTATGAAGATACCGGTGATATGAAAGCCGTTATTATGGAAAAACTTTTGTAAACAAATAAAAATATACATAAATTTTTTCTTCAAACATTAAATACATAAGAAAAGCCAAACTGATACAAGGTATAAAAGCTATTTTATACTTTGTATTTTTCTTTTTAATCACTAAATAATATAAAGATACAATACTGCCGATTATTAAGGAAATTATATATACAATTATAATTTTCTTACCCAACAATAAGGCTAAAAGTGCATACAGAATAACATCCGCTCCACCAAAGCCATTAGTAATAATCATCACAAGCAAGAAAAAAAGTAATGTGTACAACATTGTTTTCCAATAAAAAATATGATTATAATAATCCAATAATAAGATAATCAAAAAAACTAATAATTGATAAGTATATTTAACTTCTTTTATTTCTATATCCTGTAAAGAAATAAACAATAACAAATTCAATAAGACAAAATACAACAGTTTTTCTTTCTGATTATACATTTGAAAAACGACAACAGCATTAAAACCACCGATGATTTCCGTTAATAAGTATCTTTTACTTATCTTGTGTTTACAATATCGACATTTACCGCCTAACATTATAAATCCTATTATCGGAATCATATCCCAAAAGGATAGTTTTTTATGACAATAAGGGCAATGAGAGCGACCGGTAATATAATTCATTTTTCGAATACTGCGATAAGAGAGCACATTAATAAAACTGCCAAAACAACTTCCTATAAAAAAAACAAGCATATATTCCATAATATATACTTGTCTCTCAGTTTACATTTTCCTATTTTTTTTGTTCCAACATTAATTTAATGATAACCGTATCTTTACCTCTGGCAACCGTTAATTCAACTGTTTCTCCGGCTTGGTATTGACTTAAAACACCTTTTAATTTTTCAAATGTTGTTACATCTTCATTATTAAGCATAGTAATAATATCACCGATCTGTAAACCGGAATTTTTGGCACTGTCAGTTACCAATTCCGATACATAGATACCGTAACTGTTTACCGAATAATTCCATGCCTGTTGAATACTGTTAATTTCTGTACCTTTTATACCTAATTGCGGACGTCCTTCAACATATCCTTTTTCAATCAATTCTTTAGCAATTGTTGCAGCATAGTTAATCGGAATCGCAAAACCGATACCTTCGATATTGGTTCCACCGCTTTTAGCATTAACAATGCCGATCAATTCGCCGTTATAATTGAAAAGTCCACCGCCGGAATTACCCGGATTTATTGCGGTATTGGTTTGTAATAAATTCATTTTTTGACCGTCAATAGTTACTTCTCGGCTTAACGCACTGATAATTCCGTTAGTAACCGTTCCGCCAAGCGTACCTAGCGGATTACCGATGGCTATACAATACTGTCCCACTTTTAAATTATCGGAATTGCCTAAGACAACCGCCGGCAAATTATCGACATTTATTTTTATTACCGCAATATCGCTGACATTGTCTGTCGCAATCAATTCGGCATCATATTGTTCACCATTAGTTAAGGTGACTTTTATAGAAGTAGCTTTCTCGATTACATGATTATTAGTAATTATATAACCGTCAGTCGAATAAATTACACCGCTTCCGGCTCCTTCGTTGACATATTCACCATAGAATGTGCTGTAAGATACTGTTTCCGTATATACTTCCACTACCGAATTTACAATCTTCTCTACGATAGATGATATATCATTTTCTGTACTAACTTGCACATTTTCAGTATTGCTTTGCGGCTGTTGATAAACAACCACTTGTTTTTTACTTTCTTTCAAAGCAATTTTTACCGATATAAAACTACATACAGTCGATAAAATAATTGTAAAAGCCAAATATAATATTAACGGCTTTTTACTTGTTTTCTTTGTTTTAACCGTTTCGGTTGTATTATTTTCTATATTTTCATTTTGGACTTCTTCTCTTTGTTCATCCATAAAATTACCTCCTGATATTTTCATCTTAGTTTTAAAATGTGATATATTGATGACATTACCTTGAAATCATTTTGATTTTTTATTGGTTATTGCCAAGGAAATAATCAAACAAAATACACCGGCAACACCACAGCCTATATAGATCATTTCTTTGATTTGTTGAGAATTATCTGTTTTTTCGATATTTAAAGGATCGGTATATTTCTGCATCGTCCTCTCCGTTGTTTCATAACTGTATAAATTGCTTTCACCGTTTTCATCCATCAAATAAAACAAACGATAATTGGACATATTTTCGGCTTTGTATTTCCAACAATTTAAGATAATACTTTCTTCAAATCGATATTTAGACGGTTCAAAATTTTCTTCCAACTGTTTGAAATTATCATAAGAAAAATCTATAATCACATATTTTTTGTTATCAAGAACAATCGGTTGATATTTACAGATTATCCTGTTATTTGTCTTATCTAATACATAAAAATCTTTACGATTGTTTTCATCAACCAAATAAATTAAATTTAAGTTTCCGTGTTCAAAAATAATTAAATTATTATTTTCAATGACTTCTTCTTTTTTAATAAAATCTTCCGGAGGACTAATCTTATCTAAATTTTTGACAACTCCGTATTTATTGTCCTGATAAAAAACAGACGGAGTTTCCTCTACATATACATTTATCTTATATTCTTTAACTTTACCGTCTTCAGCCGTACAAACAATGGTTACTTCATTCCAGCCTTCATTCAAAGAATTTCCCTCAACTGTATATGTAGCTTTAGAACTGCTGCAAACTGCCTGAATATCCAATTGAGTTATTTTATCTTCCGTATATGCCGTATAAGTATACTTATCACTTTCAAAAGCTTCTTCCAAATTAATATTACTTATTTTTAAGGAATAAAGGGTAGCATCAGAAGATAAAGTTACTGCCGGAACAGTAGTAGTTCCCGGATTATTATTTGTCTTAGCGATTACTTCTACCGATTTAGTAATACTGTCAGCATAATTTGAAATATAAGAACCATCAGTATAATCAATGAACTGTGATGTATTAACAGTTATACCGGTATTGCCTATCTTTATTGCGGTAAAAGTTAAAGTATAATTTATTGATGTTGATTCACTTGGTTCAACCAATATTACATTGTTACTGAAAGTTCCTTTACCATGTAAATCATAATTGCTTAAAGTTAAATATGAACTGTCATAGGATATGATTAATTTAGCTCCTCCGACACCGGTATCACAACTCAAATTGATATTCAAAACAATTTGATTTCCCAATACCACCGATGATGAGCTGACCGAAGTACTTACCGAACCGTTTGCTGTGGAAGCACCTCTGATATTTTTTATTGAACTTGTTAAAAAGATAAATAGTAATAGTATAGTTAATAACTTTTTTTTCACTGTTCAATCTCTCCGTTTCCTAATAAATATTTTCGCAAATACAAATAACCGACTGTAGTTATTTCGGTCTCACCGTTGAATAAAGACGCTCTTTTTTCAATATTATTCAATTCATATATTCCCAATAAAGTTTTACGATAAATCAAATAATCACTTGTTCCTATAATGCCGTCCCCATTAAGATCTCCTTTGATGATCATCGTATAAATACTTTCATTTCCTTCCTTATCAATTATTTTTAACGTTTGACCGCTGGCAATTAAATCTTCATCATTTATTTCTACCTCATTTTTTAGTATTTGAATTGTGGTTTCCACTTGCATTAATTCAATTTTATTTTTCAAATCCTGATATGTTTTACCTAATTCAAAACCGGAGAGATATCCATCTTCATTTCTTAAATCCCAATCTACTATCAAGTCACCGGTATAATGATCCCGATTGTTATCTTCATCATCCGTAGGATATTTTATTTCTGTCGGTAAGGCTGTTTTTTCCGGCATGTTATCATATATCGGAATTGTAAAAGTCAAACTGCTATCCAAAGCATTTCCCTTTTTATAAGCCGAGTAAATCATTGAACTTTCCAAATAAGCAGCTCTGACATTCGTCATATATTGATGCCAATATTGCTTATTAACACAATTAAATTTTTGATAATACATGGTATCTTGACCATCATTAATATAACCGTCCGCAATCCAAAGAGCACCGCCTCGAATAGATTTTTCAATACTATCCCAAGGTCTCTCATAACTTCCTTCTGTTGCCGCATAAACCAAACCGTATTTCCAATTATCCGCTCCGGAATAAGCATGAATATTAAAAAAGTTATAATATCCTTTGTATATCTTACCGTCATATTCAAACTCTCTGCCATCAGTTGACGCACTGCCTTCAACACCCTGTTCCTGTCTGGCTAAGGCTGCTAAATAAATCGGAGAAACATTGGCATTTTGTCCTCCATCATAAAATATTTGACTGTAAGATTTATATTCATCTTCACCTACTTGCACATTGCCGGACATAAAAGTGCCGTTCAAGACATTTTGAACTATCTCAGCTTTTTCATTTTCATTAAATGACAATTTAGAAAATTGGAAAATATCTTCTTCATTCAGAAAATTTCTCGGATCGAGATAATAAGCGATAGTTTCACTGTTTGCTTGATACCAATTATAACCGTCCAAAGCGATAAATTGACCGGTTTTTTTGTCATAGGCTCCCTCTTGCGTACTCCTTAATGCCAAATTATTTCCGTCAATCAAATTTCTTCCCAATACGCTTTCAACTTCGATCATTTCACTAAATTCAATACCCGTATGATAGGCTTTAAATATCCAGTTAGGATAAATCGTGTGTAAATATTTTAAATATTGCTGATATTCGTCAGGAAATCCCTGTTCAGCCAAATAATTTTCAAATTCTTCATCTTTTTCATAATAGTGCAACAAAATAAAATCACTTCTTACCCAAGTATCATATTGTATACCGCCAATAATATTTTTTACCTGATACCATAATTCATCATTATCGTTTTTTTGTGATGTGATTACTTCATATTTTACTTTTTCTTCATAATACTGATATTCACCGTCAATTTGTAAAATATCATAAGAAGTAGAAGGACCGATTCTTACTCTGACATCATCCTGCAAAACTTCTAAATATAAAGGACTTTCTTCATCAGCAAACACGCAAAAAATATTACTTGTCAGTAATTGTCCAAATATCACTAATACTAATAAAATGCGGACAAATATTTTCTTTTTCATCGCTATTTAATTATAGCACATTTATCTATTCTACATTATTAATTCACCGGTTAATAAGTCACTTTTCCACAATGGTGGAAAAAGGTTATTAACCACATTATTTACGGACATATCGAGTATTTTTGCACTTTTTTTAGTGGAAAACTATGGTTATAAACTATTATTCATTCCACTTTTTCCACTGTTTTCCACCGTGGATAAAATTTATCCACTATTTATCCACATTTTTAAACTTGTTGATAATGGTGGAAAACTGTAATATTTCTTAACCGTTATGCGAAATTTTTATATTTCCTCGATGGTGGAAAACTTTTTGAGGAGAAATTAATTATAGATTTTTATCCACTTTGAGAGTAATATATGATTACTGAAAGAGTGATATACGATGAATAACTTAAATTTTGATGCCTTGAATTTTATTTACCAACAAATTAAAGAAGAAATTAATCTCATCTTAACTGCCAAAAACCGAGAAGACCTTAATTTATACATAGATGATACGCAATTGACCCAATTAAATGACAGTTATGCCGTTATCACAACCGGACCGACAGGAAAGATTATTCTGGATAAAGATGATGTGAAAAATATTATAAATGCAGCTATTAAAAAAGTATTAAAAAAAGATATTGTTTGTAAAATAGTAGCAACCACTAAAGATGATTATGCGGATAATATCAATGGAGAATTAATCAGTGATCTTAATGACAATTTAATGTCGGAATTTACTTTCGATAATTTTGTTGTCGGACCTTCCAATAAACAAGCCAGAATGGCTGCTTATGCTTGTGCCGTCAGTCCCGGACAAAGTTTCAATCCATTGATAATTTACGGAAATTCCGGTTTAGGAAAAACTCACTTATTGAATGCGATAGGCAATTATATCAAAAATCATGATAAAGAAAAGAAAATACTTTGTGTTTCCAGTATGAAATTTGTCAATGATGTTGTCAAGGCAATTAATAATAACACTATTGAAGATTACAAATCCAAATTGAATTCCGTTGATGTATTACTTGTCGATGATATTCAAATCCTATCGGGAAAAAGAAAATCGGAAGAAATATTTTTCAATATT